>NZ_CATXCO010000207.1:0-4195 GCF_958366745.1 uncultured Romboutsia sp. | reverse complement strand
CTCATCTTATAATCACCTCTTAGTTAATATTGTACAAAAAAAGATCCCATATAGATAGACACGCTTTTTCTCGTGTCCACCATATAGGATCCATTTTAATATTTAAGATACTCTTTTACTTACTAGAAATTCACAGTTTTTGAGCAACGGATATATCTGAAGTGAGAACGAGTATATATCGTTGGCGAAATGAAATAGTTCGCCAACACGTTGCTAAATCGAAGTGAATTTTAGCAAGCAGTTTCATACTCATCTTGTACAGATTCATCACTTGATGATTTAGTTGCTATATAAGCTGATACCATCATTAAACATACTCCAAATAACTTAATAAAAGAAAAATCTTCTGAAAGTATAGTCCAACCTAATACAGATGATATTACAAGTTCTACACTAGCTAAAACACCAACTAATGATAAATCAATACCTGTGTCTATTCCTTTTAAATAGAATATATAAGCAAGTGCTGCAGTAACAACACCTAAGCTAAGTGCAAATATTAAAGCCTTAGGATTTGCTAAGCAGTTTATCATATCAACTGGTTTAGCTATAGGCAGTATAAGTATAGCTCCAAATAAGAAGCCATATATTATTAATGTAACACTATCACAGTATTTTAAAGCAGTTTTACTTATTATAGGCATGAAGGAATAAGTTATAGATGAACCAACACCTAAAAGTAACCCAAATCCATTTAAAGCTTTAAAATCTAATCTACCATTAGTAACAGCTATAAATGCTCCTATAAAACATAAAGCAAGAGATACTTTTTTTACGTTATCTATTTTTTCTTTATATATTATTCTTGAGAATAATGCTATAAATAGAGGGGAAGTATATACTAAAACTGTAGATAAAGATACTCCTATAGTTTTTACATAATTAAAATAAAACATATTAAATCCAGCTTGGCATACAAGTCCTACTAAAAGAGCAAAAATAAATCCTTTTTTGTTTATTTTTAAAATTGTTGGATTTTTAATTAATGCATATATAGTTAAAATTAAAAAGCCTACAAATAATCTTAAAAATGCTACTTGTTCGGGAATAAGACCTAAACTCATAAGTGTATTACCAAATAGTCCAAGTGTTGCCCAGCACATAGCTGCCATTAATACGAATAAATAGCCTTTTTTCTTCATATCAATACTACTTTCATTAAATTTACTATAAGATTAGTTATATCAAATTACATAGACTTTGAAAAGATAAAATCGACAAAAAAGAAAAAGTTTGCAGATAATATAAATCAGCAAACTTTTCAACTACAAATTATTAATTTTTACTTAAATTGATTAGTGTATTTTTTATTTTTATCTTCTTTACAACCACAATCATTTTTAAATTCAGGGCAAGTTCCTTCTAGCCTTTTCTTAGTTGTACAAGACATTTTTACATCACTATTACTACTAAATTTAGGTTGTTTATTTTTCATTATATTTATCCTCCAAATAATATATCTGTAATATTTATTATTAGGAAAAATATAAAAAATATTTAAGCAATAATAGGTATAAATTCCAACTCAAATATTAAAATTAAAAAAATGAACAATAATATATAAAGTATAAAATAATATGAATTTTATTATTAATTAAAAAATAAACAAAAATATGTTGAAAAAGAAAAAAATATATGATATAGTATTATTTATAAAAAAGATTACGGAGAGGTGTCCGAGTGGTTTAAGGAGCTGGTCTTGAAAACCAGTGATGCTTAACGGCACCGTGGGTTCGAATCCCACCCTCTCCGCCATAAGCCCAGATAGCTCAGTCGGTAGAGCAGGGGACTGAAAATCCCCGTGTCGGTGGTTCGATTCCGCCTCTGGGCACCAGTTAAAGCACTTACTTATGTAAGTGCTTTTTATATTTAATAAAATTTATTTTAAAAGATTTAGATATTTAAAATTTATATAAGTAATTTTTAATGATTATGTCCATGAGGGTGACCATGCCCATTGTCATGATTATTTTTATCATTTCTTTTAATAGGGTGTAGTTTTATTTCTAGTTCATTAGATATTGCTAAATTATATATATAAGCATTGTTTACTTCATTTATAAATTCTTGTTTTAAGCTGTCATCTAAGTTTATAGAACCTAACTTAGAAGCATAATTCATAGTATAGGCTTTTATATCTCCTAAATCTTTAAAATCATAGTAGTTTAAACCTTCATTATCTATTTTATATTCATTGCTAAGTAACTCATAAAAAAGTCTACCACCGAATAAGTCAGCTAGGAATCTAGTATAAGCATAGGCTACAACTAATTCAGGTTTAGAGCTAGATAGTTCCTTTATTCTAGCTATAGAAGAAACTGTTGAAGATAGTAAATTTAAAGAATTAATATTTTCACCTAATAAATATTTAATATCCTTTTCAATTAAACTAGATCTATATAATTCTTTTGTAACGAAGTCTTTTACAATTTGATTGTTACTGTTTTTATCAAGGCCATCTTCAATAGCTTTATACATTGCTGCTAGATTGTATATATATTCTGTATATCCTTCTTTAGTAGCTTTTTTATCAAGTATTCTTTTTATATACCCTGTATGTTCAGATGCACTATGTAAAGCAGAGCTAGCTTTTCTTATATTTGTCATAAATTCCATACTAATCACCTCATAAATAAAGTTAGATACAATTATGTTTTACACATAAATAAAAATTAATACTATATAAATTTTAAACATATTACTTATATTAAAATTAATTTAAAGTTTATCAATGAATGGGAAATAATTTACATAAAATAAATATGCATAGATATATAATACTGGAAATAATAAATATTAAAAGGGTAAATAATAAAATAAAAATAAGTTTAAGGAGATTTATAATATGGCACAAGTTATAAGTAGTGAAGAATTTAATAACCTTGTAGAACATATAGAAGGAATAGCAGTAGTTGACTTTTTTGCAACTTGGTGTGGACCATGTAAAATGTTAGCACCAGTATTTCAAGAAGTAGCAAATGAATTTGAGGGAAAAGCTGATTTTTATAAAATAGATATAGATGCAAGTCTTGATATAGCAAGACAATTTAGTGTAAGCACAGTACCTACAGTAATAATATTTAGAAATGGTGAACCTATAGAAAGATTAGTAGGATTTATGCCTAAAGAAAATCTAGCATCTAAAATAAAAGAATATATTTAAAAAAAAGAAAAACTCTACAAAGTTAATGCTAGCTTTGTAGAGTTTTTCTATTTTATATTAAACTGCGGCTATTTTAAGCATTACTATTAATAAAACAGTAAGTATAGTAGCTAAATACATTATAATTTAATCCATTGTTCATTATTTTTAGTAAGAAAATTGTTTATAGTAACAATTAGTCAAATAGTATCATAAAATACATAAAGGATATCTCAAAATATACTTATATAATGAGGTAGTTCCTTATTGCAACTTAAGGCGGTGTCATTATGAGAGGAAAAAATAAAAAAAATGAGAAAGTTAACAAAGTTGAAAAAGCAGTAAAAAAAGTAACGGATCCTATAGAAAAAGTAGGAAAAGAAGTTGTAAATGGAGTAGGTAACGTTGCTAAAGAAACAGTACAAGGAACTTTAAATGTAGGAAAAGAAGCTATAAAAACAGGTGCTAACATAGGAAAAGAAACTATAAATACAGGGAAAAAAGTAGGAAAAGCTGTAAAAGATACAGTTAAAGAAGGTAAATAGTCAAATAAAAGGAGTATACATAAGAATTGTATACTCTTTTTTGTTATAAAATTAGGTAAAATAAACATTAAAATTAAAAGTTCTTTAATCAAAATAGATTTTTTATATGTAGTAAAGTAACAAATTAGACTTTAAAGTCATATATATTGAGTACATATGTTTTAAAGTAAAATATTATCAATAAAAAGTACTATATAGATTATTTTAGATAAATGTTATTACTAATTTCGTTAGCTTAATTTATTAGAGGATAAGTTATAAAGCCATAGTAGATGCTCATTACAATAAAAGGAGATGTTTGTAAAAATGATAAATGAGTATAATCCAGATGAGAATAACTGTATAAATTGTGATAAATGTATTGATTGTGAAGATTGTATAAACTGCATAAACTGTATAAATTGTACAAACTGTGAAAATTGTATAAATTGTATGGATTGTATAGGTTGCAAAGAGTGTACAGATTGTAAAAATTGTACAGATTGTGATACTTGCATAAAATGTGAAA
>NZ_CATXCO010000206.1:0-4202 GCF_958366745.1 uncultured Romboutsia sp. | reverse complement strand
AGTAGATATATCCGATGAGTGCTTTGCCCTTAAAACAACCTCTAATAATTCATTAGGTATTTCAACTATACCCATCCTAAGTCCTGGCATAAATATTTTAGAAAAACTTTTTATATATATTACTCTATTTTTATCATCATAACTTCTAAGAGGTCTATTATCTTTAGATTCAAATTTAAAATCACTTATAAAATCATCTTCTAGTATATAAAAATCATATTCTTGCGCTAACTCTATCAATTTTTTCTTCTTATATGTAGAATACGATATTCCTGTTGGGTTTTGAAAATTGGGCATAATATACATTAATCTAGGTTTAATTTTTTCAAGTTTTAACTTAAGTATACCAATGTCTATCCCATCATCTAGCATAGGAATAGATACCACTTTAGCACCTCTACTTTTAAAAACTTGTATCGCTCCATTATATGTAGGTTCTTCTATAAACACAACATCAGAATAATTTATAAGTCCTTTGCATACTATATCAATACCTTGCTGTGCTCCTGATATTATTTGTATATTTTCTTTATTTGTATATATTGAGCTAGACTTCAAATATTCTACCATCTTGACTCTTAGTTTTTCAAATCCAAGACCATCTTCATATTCAAACATGGATGAATCTTCTTTATTTAAAGCTATATTTATAGCATTTTTAAAATCTTGTATTGGAAAAATATCAGTTGCAGGATTTCCATTATCAAAATGTATTATTCCATCTTTTTCAATTTTAATATCCTCATTTTTATTTCTTGATGATACAAATGTTCCACTACCAATAACCTTATATATATATCCTTCATTTTCTAAAAGTTCATATGCCTTTACTACAGTAGTATTGTTTACTCCAATAAATTCAGATAATTTTCTTTTAGGCTGTAGTTTTTCATGAGCTTTAAGCTCTTTTTTTAATATCATATCTTTTATATGATTATATATTTGCAGGTATTTTTTAGTATTATCATTAAACTTTATATTATATCTTTCCACTTTATCACCACTTACGTATACATTAATTTATTGATGGTTATATTTATATTTGTTAATATGTAGTATGTATATATAATACCAAAATTTCTATAAAAAGGGGAAATATTTATGTTTTATGATTACCACATGCATTCTAACTTTTCTAATGATAGTAAGGCAGATATGGAAGATATGATAAAAAGATCTATAGATCTTGGTCTTAAAGAAATTTGCTTTACAGATCATGTTGATTACGACCTTGATTCAGATGATAGCTTTGGAATAGATTATAATAAATACTTCGATAAAATACAGTCTCTTCAAAATAAATATAAAGATAATATTTCTATAAAAAAAGGAATTGAGATAGGATTACAAAAACAAATAATTGATAAATGTAATAATGATATAAATAAATATCCTTTTGATTTTGTAATATGCTCTCAACATGCTATAAACCGTTCAGAGTTATACTTTGGAAATTTCTTTTTAGATAAAACTCAACATGAAGCATATGAATATTATTATAAAGAATTATATGATATTATAAAGGTTTATAAAAATTATTCTGTATTAGGGCATTTAGACTTAGTAAAACGATATGGTAACTATGGTAAAGTACTCGATGATAAACCATTTGATGATATAATCGAAGCAATATTAAAGCAAGCTATATATGATGGTAAAGGAATAGAAGTTAATACGTCTTGTTATAGGTACAATTTACCTGATTTAACACCTTCTAGACATATATTAAATATGTATAAAGACCTAGGTGGTGAAATTATAACTACTGGTTCTGATTCCCATAATCCTGCTCAAATAGCGTATAATTTTGATTATATTTATTCTTATCTACAAAGCATTGGATTTAAATATGTATGCTCATTTGATAAAATGAATCCACAATTTATAAAGATATAATTATTTTTTCACCCCCTTATGAATATATTTAAACATAAGGGGGTGATTTATTGAGAGTTCCTAATCTCATATTATCTACCATTATATTATTTGTATCTAACTTTATAGTCAGGATTCTTGGATTTATATATAAAATATTTCTTTCTAGAGTAATTGGTGAATCTGGGTTGGGTATTTATCACGTATTATTTAACTTTCTAATGGTGTCTATTGCATTAACTACCACCGGTATCCCCACTACATTAAGTTGTCTTGTAGCTAGCAAAAATGCTACTAAAGATAAACATAGTAAAAATGTGTTATTTATATCAACATTGTATGTAGCCTTCTTTATCGCTTTAATTATTTCTTTAATTATTTCTTTTAATGCTAAGTATTTATCTATTAAGCTTTTAAAAGATATTAATTTGTATTTACTAGTTTTAGGAATATGTCCAGCTGTAGTAGTAATAACTATCTCTAATGTACTAAGAGGATATTACTATGGTTTAAAAGATGCTACAGTTCCTGCTATAGGTCAAGTTATAGAACAACTAGTTAGAATCTTATTTGTATATATCATCATTAATTGCATAAAGAAAGATTATTTGAATTGCTATATAGCTTTATTAGGAATATCAATAGGTGAAGTTGCTAACATATTCTTTATAACTTGTTGTTTATATAAAAATTCAAATCTATCTAATAGATATACAATAAGTATTAAAGATTTCTATAACTCATCTATAGAAACATTAAAAATGTCAGTTCCAATAACTTGTAATCGTATGTCAAACATATTTATTAATTCTATCAGCTCTATGATAGTGCCATCAAGATTAGCATTATCTGGACTTAGTTATTATAAATCTTTAAGTATATACGGAGTAATAAGTGGAATGGTTATGCCTTTTATATATCTACCATTTACACTAGGATCGGCTTTAGTTGTTAATCTAATTCCTAGTATTTCACAAGAAGTTACTTTAAAAAATTATAAAACTATAAAGTTAAAAACTACTTATGCCATATTGTTAACTTTGTTTGTTGGCGGATTATGTTCAATTATTTTTTATTTCTTCGGAGATAAATTATGTTTATTAGTGTTTAAGAATAAATCAGCTGGTATATATTTAAAATCAATGTTTTTATTACCTTTATTTACTTCTTTAAATCAAACTTTATCTGGAATACTTCATGCACTTAGAAAGGAAGTTCAAGCTAGCTTAATTACAATATCTACTATGCTAATTCAATTAGCTTGCTTATATATACTTCTTCCTATACCAAGTATAAATATAAATGGATACATCTATTCTACAACTTTAACAGCAATATTAGCATCTTTATTACATACTATAGTGCTTTATAGAGCTTTTAAATTCCCAAATATTAGGAGGTTAAAATGAATACTAATATTAAGCCTTTTTATATATATACAGATAGAAACTCCCTATATATAAAAAATATAAACGAAAGTGCAGAAAGATTAGCTAGCAATATTTACGCTTACTCAGCTAATATTGATAAGGATAACAATATTCATATATTAGCTATTGATAGTATTGGTAGAGTTATTCATTTTTTCAATAATGAAGGTATATGGAAAAAAAAGATAATCCGTAAGTACTTTAATAGTGTTAGAAATATTAAAGATATGAGGCTCTATATATTAAATGATTATTTTAATGTTTTTGTGGTTGAAAAATATCCTTTAGATGATAATTTATATAAAATTTCACACCTAAATTTTAATATTTCAAACTATAATATGTTTAGACACACAATTGATAAAGTTTTTAAAGATAGTTCATCTATATATAAATTAAATATAGATGAATTATCAAATATAATATTCCAATATAAAACCATAGATATTTTATCTAGAAATATATGTGATAATGTTATAATTTTTAATAATATATCTAGAAAATGGATAACAAGTACCCCATTGCTTCGTAGCAATCAAATATCCCTAAATGAAAAAAATATTTCATCTAATATAAAAAGCGATATCTTTGAGTACTGCTATAGCATAAAATATAAGTTATAATCAATCAAAAAGAGGCTATATAAAATAGCCTCTTTTATCTATATATTTATCTGATACAATTGCATCCTTTTCTCTTTCCATTATTATCATTATCGTTATTTCCTGTATTATTTGTAAAGTCACAAACCTTAGCAAAAGTATCTACTACCCTTGGATCTACTGCATTTGGAGATGCTAATACTACCATTTGTTCACTTACTAAAATACTAACTGTTTCTTCTAAACAAAGTATTAAGTCTATTCCATTTGGAATACAGAAATCATAGTAGCATTC
>NZ_CATXCO010000205.1:0-4231 GCF_958366745.1 uncultured Romboutsia sp. | reverse complement strand
AAATGGGATTAACGATGATGGTACTAAAGCTATATATGGTAAAGAAAAATATAACTAATTTTTATAATACACTAGTATATTTATTAAAAGAACGAGGAATAAGCGATTTTGATTTTATTTTAGGGCCAAACCCATGTTCAATTTCAAAAATAAACTCAAATTATAGATGGCAAATATTATTTAAAGATGATAATATTGAAATTAATTTATTAAAGGGTATAATAAAATATATATGTATAACAAAAAGAGATGTTGTGTTTAGCAAAGAAATAAACATATCAATAGATATTAACCCAAATAGTGTATTATAGGAGGAATAAAAAATGGCATTAAGAGAAATAGTTCAAATAGGAGAACCAGTTTTAAGAAAGAAAGCAAAAAAAGTTGAAGTAATCGATGAAAAGATATTACAAATATTAGATGATATGGCAGATACAATGTATAATGCTGATGGAGTAGGACTTGCTGCACCTCAAGTTGGTATATTAAAAAGAATAGTAGTTATAGATATCGGAGATGGACTACTAGAACTTATAAATCCTGAAATAATAGAAACATCTGGAGAGCAAATAGGAGAAGAAGGATGTTTAAGTGTTATAGGAGAATCAGGAATAGTTAGAAGACCAAATGTTGTAAAAGTAAGAGCTTATAATAGAAAAGGTCAATTATTTGAAATAGAAGGAGAAGAGCTTTTAGCTAGAGCATTCTGCCACGAGATAGATCATTTAGATGGTATACTATACGTAGATAAAGTAGAAAAATAATAGGAGCTGATAAAATGAGAGTACTATTTATGGGAACGCCTGATATAGCTACAGGGTGTTTGCAAAAACTGATAGATGAAAAATATGACATAATAGGTGTTGTAACTCAACCTGACAAGCCACAAAATAGAGGTAAAAAATTAGGTATGCCACCTGTTAAAGAATTAGCTTTAAAATATGATATACCTGTATATCAACCAATAAAAGCTAGAGATGAAGAATTTGTAGCAACTTTAAAAGAACTAAATCCAGATATAATAGTAGTAGTTGCATTTGGTCAAATACTTCCAAAGTCAATATTAGATATACCTAAATTTGGATGTATAAATGTTCACGTTTCATTATTGCCTAAGTATAGAGGAGCAGCTCCAATAAACTGGGTAATAATAAATGGAGAAGAAAAGACTGGAGTTACTACTATGTATATGGATGAAGGTCTAGATACTGGAGATATGATATTAACAGAAGAATTTGATTTAGATGATGAAATAACAGCAGGTGAACTTCATGACAAAATGAAAGATAGAGGAGCAGATGTTTTAATAGAAACATTAAAACAAATAGAAAAAGGAACTGCTCATAGAATACCTCAAAATCATGAAGAGTTTACATATGCTCCAATGATGAATAAAGCCTTAGGAGAAATAAACTGGTCAAAATCAGCAAGAGAAATACATAATCTTGTAAGAGGTGTAAATCCATGGCCAAGTGCTTATACAACTTATGAAGGATCGACTATGAAGGTATGGAAAACTGAAGTTTTAAATGAAACTAGTGATAAAGAGCCAGGAACAATACTTAAGGTTGATAAAGATGGTATAAGAATAAGTACTAAGGATAATGTAGTTTTAGTTAAAGAAATTCAAATGCCAGGAAAGAAAAGAGTGCTTGTATCTGAATATATAAAAGGAAATAATATAAACACTAATACAATATTAGGTTAGGTATGAATATGATAGATATCAAAAAATACCTAACTACGATAGGGATATTAATAGCAATACTTATTTTAGGTACTGCTATTATAAATATATTTATATCTAGTTTAGTTAATATATTTGGATTATTAATTAATATTTTAGTATTATCTATAATAATAATTATAATTTTTTCAACAATAGTTACTTATAATATAATTAAAGATAAAAAAGTTAATTCTAGTTTAATGAAAATTAACTTAAAAATTGCAAACTTATTATTTAATCCAGTTATTTTTATAGCTTCATCTATAGGTATACCTAAAAATGAAATGAGAAAAATATATGTAAAGTTAAATAATAGCTATATATATAGCAACAAATATAATTTTAATTCTAAAGATATAATGATACTTATACCTCATTGTGTACAAAAAAATAGTTGTAAATTAAAAGTAACTAATAAAATAGAAAATTGTGCAAAATGTGGGTTATGCAATGTAAGTGATTTAGTAAAACTAAAAGAAAAAACAGGAATAAACATATTCATAGCTACAGGTGGAACATTAGCTAGAAAAGTAATTATAGAAAATAAACCTAAAGCTGTTATAGCTGTAGCTTGTGAAAGAGATTTAACATCTGGTATTCAAGATATGAAGCATATACCAGTGTTAGGTATATTTAATAAAAGGCCAAATGGTCCGTGTGTAGATACTTTTATAGATATACACGAAGTTGAAGATGCAATAAATTTCTTAACTAATAAAAAATAAATACTAAGGGAGAGTGGTTTTAATGCCATATTATGGTTACGGAGGTTATGGATATTATGGATGGGATCCTACATTTATAATCTTAGTTCCAGCTATACTTTTTACTATTTATGCTCAGTTTAAAGTAAGTTCTACAACTAGTAGATTTTTAAGAGTTAATACTCAAAGAGGATTTACAGGAGAACAAGTTGCAAGAAGAATATTAGAATCAAATGGATTATATGATGTTAGAATTGAAATGGTAAGAGGTCATTTAAGTGACCATTATGACCCAAGAAATAAGGTATTAAGACTATCACAGGATATATACTATGGAACATCAGTAACATCAGTAGCTGTTGCTGCTCATGAATGTGGCCATGCGATTCAACATGCTAAAGGATATGTGCCTCTAAATTTAAGAAGTAGTTTAGTTCCGGTAGTAAACTTTGCATCAAATATATCATGGCTTTTAATCGCGTTAGGATTTATTATGAGAGGTCCATTTTTAGAAATAGGTATACTTTTATTTTCAGCATCAGTTTTATTTCAAATAATAACTTTGCCTGTTGAGTTTAATGCTTCTAATAGAGCATTAGTTCAACTTGGAGATTTAGGTATTGTAGAAGGTAAAGAGTTAAGCCAAAGTAGAAAAGTACTTACAGCAGCAGCATTAACATATGTTGCAGCGGCTTTAACATCAGTACTTCAATTACTTAGATTAGTAGCAATAGCTAACAGAGATAATGATTAAATGGAGATTGTCCTAGAGTTTCTAGGACTTTTTCTGTGTAAAATAGAAGGAGACAACATATGAAGGCAAGAGAGATAGCATTTAAAATTCTTTGCGATATAGAAGAGAATAACAACTATTCTAATATAGCAATAAATAAACATTTTAAAAATTTAAAAATATCAAATCAAGATAGAGGACTAGCTACAGAAATTGTATATGGAGTAGTTGAAAATAAATACTATTTAGACTATGTTATAAATAAACTTTCAAAGATAAAGACGCAAAAATTATCAATCTGTGTTAAAATATTACTAAGAATGGGGATTTATCAGATTGCGTTTTTAAATAGTATTTCGGATTACGCAGCTGTAAATGAAACTGTTAACTTAGTTAAGAAGTATGATAAAAGATCTAGTGGATTTGTAAATGCCATACTTAGAAATATTATAAGAAATAAAGATGAGATATTAAATGTAGATATAGAAAATGACGATATAATGTATCTATCTACTAAATATTCATATAGTCCTTGGATGATAAAAAACTTTATTAATAGTTTTGGAAAAGATTTTACAGAAGACTTAATAGAAGCTAATAATGAAAAGCCTAGTATATATTTAAGAACGAATACATTAAAGATTAGCAGAGATGAGCTTATAGAAAAATTAAAAGAAAATGGTTTAAAAGCTTATAAAGTATCTATCATAGATGAAGCTATAAGGGTTGAAAATCTTAAAGATATAGAAAATAATGAATTATTTAAAGAAGGATTATTTACTATACAAGATATAAGTTCTATGATGGCATCAAAGGTATTAAATCCTAAAGAAAATTCAAATGCATTAGATGTATGTAGTGCTCCTGGAGGAAAAACTACTCACATAGCAACACTTATGAACAATACTGGTAAGGTTATTTCTAGAGATGTATTTGAACATAAATTAAAACTTATAAATAATACAGTAAATAGATTAGGTCTTACAAATGTAGAAGTTGAAAACTTTGATGCATCTATTTTAGATGAAAATAGTATAAATAAATTTGATTATGTTTTAGCTGATG
>NZ_CATXCO010000204.1:0-4251 GCF_958366745.1 uncultured Romboutsia sp. | reverse complement strand
AGCAACTTCTTAATAACCCTTTTTTTCTAGTGTCCTTGACAAAGGGTCCATTTTATATAATCCTACTATTTTAAACTTCTTTTTTCTTCTACTTCTTTTCTTTTTTTTATCACATCTTCCCATTAAACATTCCCCCTATATAGTGATTTTAATAATTCAATAAAAAAAATTCAATTATAAAAGGAAAAAATGTATATAAAATGAATATTAGGGACAATACTTACAAAAAAGTACATAGGAGATACTTATGAATAATATTCAAAAAGGTAGAGCTGGTGAAATGATAGCATTAAAATATCTAATAGATAATAAGGCAAATATTTTAGAAACTAATTATAGAATAAATAGTGGAGAAATAGATATAATAGCTGAAATTAATGATGAATTAGTATTTATAGAAGTTAAGTCAAGAACTAACATAAAGTTTGGTTATCCATCAGAAGCTGTAGATTGTAGAAAAATTAGAAAAATAGTAAATACAGCTAAATATTATATCTTAAAAAATAATTTAAATAATGTACCGATAAGATTTGATGTTATAGAAATATATTTAAAAGATAAGAAGATAAATCATATAGTAAATGCTTTCTAGAAAGGAGTGCATATGCTTAGTATAATAAATTCTAGTAATTTAATAGGAATAAATGGTTATCTAATAAAGATAGAAATAGATATAACTAATGGGATTCCTTCATTTAATATAGTAGGTTTAGCTAGTACTGAAATAAAAGAGTCTAGGGAACGTGTAAAATCAGCAATAATAAATAGTGGATACAGATTTCCTAACTCTAGAATAGTTGTAAATTTATCACCTGCAGATATGAAAAAAGAAGGGTCTTTTCTTGATTTAGCTATATCTATAGGAATTTTAAGAGAATTTATAAGAAAAGATGATGGATACTTAAATGAAAGTATGTTTATAGGAGAACTTTCTTTAGATGGAAAGCTTCAAAAGGTAAGGGGAATACTTCCAATTATAATAGGGGCTAAGGAGTGTAATATAAAAAGATTATTTTTACCATATGATAACTTTTTAGAAGGATTATTTATAGATGGTATAGATATTATACCCGTAAAGAGTTTAAATCAATGCATAGACTTTTTAAATGGAAGTTTAGATATATGTAAAGAGTCTATTATTGAGGATATTAATATAAACAAAAAAGAAAAAAGTCAAAACGAATATGAAGAAGATTTTTGTGATGTATCTGGAAATTATTTTGTAAAGAGAAGTGCTGAAATAGCTGCAGCAGGTAATCATAATATGTTAATGATAGGCCCTCCAGGTTCTGGAAAAACTATGATAGCAAAAAGAATAAGGACAATACTTCCAGATATAAATAAGGAAGAGATGTTAGAAGTTAGTAAAATTTATAGCTCGATAGGATTAATAGATAATCAAAAAGGTATTATAGATAAAAGGCCATTTAGATCACCGCATCATACATCTACAAAGCAAGCTATGATAGGTGGAGGAATTGATGCAAAGCCAGGAGAGGTTGTATTGGCTCATAGAGGTATACTGTTTTTAGATGAAATAGCTGAATTTGATAGAAAAATATTAGAAACGTTGAGACAACCTATAGAGGATAAGATTATAAATATATCTAGAATAAAATATAATTTTGAATATCCATGCAATTTCTTACTAGTAGGTGCAATGAATCCATGTCCATGTGGATATCATATGTCAGAAAATGAATGTAGGTGTAAAACATATGAAATAGACAGATATATAAACAAAATATCTGGACCATTATTAGACAGATTTGATTTATTTGTAGAGGTAAATTCAATACCATATAAAGAGTTTATAAATACAAAATCTGAAACGTCTCATGATATAAGAAAAAGAGTTCAAAGTGCAAGATATATACAACAAACTAGATTCAAAAATTATAATATAAAAACTAATGATGAAATGAATTCTTCAATGGTAAATGAGTATTGCAAATTAAATGATGAAGGATCAGAAACTATCAACTTAATATTTAATAAATATAAATTAAGTAATAGAAGTTATATGAAATTATTAAAAGTTGCAAGAACAATAGCAGATTTAGATGGAGAGAATACTATAAAATCTAATCACATAGTAGAAGCTTTTTCTTTTAGAAAAACTTATTATAAATATTTTGAACAGAGGTGATTTATGAATATTAATGATGCTTATTTGTGGCTAAAGTCTATAGAGGGAGTAACAAATAATAATATAAATCAAATAGAGTCAAATAACATAGATATTAAAGATTTAATTAACTTTAGTGATAAGGAAATATATAATTTAAAAAATATAAATACAAATATTAAGGAAAATATAGTAAAATATAAAAGTCTAACTTATTTAGAGGAAATAAAGTCAAATCTTGAGAAAAAATTTATAAAATATGTTAGTATTTATGATGAATCATATCCATCTAATTTGAAACACATATATGATGCACCTAAAATATTATTTTATAAGGGAAATTTAGATGTATTAAAAAATAATATTAATTTGGCAATGGTAGGTTCTAGGAAGTGTACTCAGTATGGGATTAATTGTGCCAAAAATATAAGTAAAAGTTTGTCAGATGTAGGTATAAATATTATAAGTGGACTAGCTATAGGAATAGATACTTATAGCCATATAGGATGCTTAGAAGGTAAAGGCAAAACCGTGGCAGTAATTGGGTCTCCTTTAGATAATATATTACCAAGACGAAATATTAAATTAGCTCAAAAAATATTGGATGATGGTGGTTTGATATTGTCTGAATATAATATTGGAAGTGCTGTTTATCCTAGCAATTATGTTCATAGAAATAGAATATTGAGTGGGATAAGTGATGGTGTTATAGTAGTTGAGGCAGCTAAAAAAAGTGGTGCATTAATTACTGTTGAGTATGCATTAGACCAAGGCAAAAACGTTTTTTCTATTCCGGGCAATATAAACTCATGTATGAGTGAAGGATGCCATAAAATAATAAAAGAAGGAGCAACATTAATTCATAGTGTGGAAGACATATTAAATGAATACCAAATTGACAGGAATTATTATACAGAAAATTCTAAAAAATATGATAATATTAAATTGAATGAAAAAAGTATTGAAATATTAGAACTAATAAAAGATAATGGTATATTGAATATAGATGAAATTTGTGATAATACTAAAATGGAAGTAAAATATATAAACGCAATCTTAAATGAACTAGTACTTAAAGATTTATTAATAGAGATGAATAATCAAGTATACAGTTTAAATATATAAAGAAAATAAGTGGGGGTGTGTCGTTAATGGCAAAAACATTAGTCATCGTGGAATCTCCTGCAAAAGCTAAAACAATAGAAAAATTTCTAGGAAAAAGTCACTATACTGTAAAAGCTTCTGTAGGACATGTAAGAGATTTACCTAAAAGTAAATTAGGTGTTGATATAGAAAATAATTTTGAGCCACAGTATATAAATATACGAGGAAAAGGTGATTTAATAAAAGAGCTAAAAAAGGAAGCTAAGAAATCTAAGAAAGTTTATTTAGCTACCGACCCAGATAGAGAGGGAGAAGCTATATCATGGCACTTAGCTTATATTTTAGGATTGGATCAAAATGATGAATGTAGAATAGAATTTAATGAGATAACAAAAGATGCTATAAAAAAAGCTATTAAAAGTCCAAGGAACATAGATATAAATTTAGTTGATGCACAACAAGCAAGGAGGGTTTTAGATAGACTTCTTGGATACCAAATAAGCCCGATACTTTGGCAAAAAGTTAGAAAAGGATTAAGTGCCGGTAGAGTTCAATCTGTAACAACTAAGTTAATATGTGATAGAGAAAAAGAAATAGAAGCATTTATACCAGATGAATATTGGACAATAGATGTAGAGGCTAAAACTTCTAAAGATGAGGATATTAGTTTAAAGTTTTATGGTAGATCTAAAGATAAAATGGAATTACCAAATGAAGAAATAGTAAACTCTATTTTAGATGATATAAAGGATAAAGAGATAGTAGTAAATTCAATAGAAGCAAGAACTAGGAGAAAATCAGCTCCTAAACCTTTTACAACAAGTATGCTGCAACAAGAAGCAGCAAACAGACTATCTTTTACCACTAAGAAAACAATGAGTATAGCACAAGAGCTATATGAAGGTATTGATATTGAAAATGAAGGTACAGTGGGTCTTATATCATACATAAGAACAGATTCTAAAAGAATATCAGAAGAAGCAAAAGAGAAATCAAAAGAATATATATTAGAAGCATTA
>NZ_CATXCO010000203.1:0-4267 GCF_958366745.1 uncultured Romboutsia sp. | reverse complement strand
TTTAAATATTTAAAATCTAATATATTTATGCATACTGTTCTACACAGCTTATCATATCTATCCCCTTCTTCTAGTTGCTCTTCATATAATTTGCTCCAATAGTATAAACTTCTTTGTATCATATTGTATTCATTTTTTAATTGAATTTCTATATTTATAATTTCATTTTTACTTGTTACTGCCTTTACATCCAATCTTGAAAACTTATCCTCTATGTACGACTTATCTATATCTGTATTTTTTATTTCAACATCTGTTATATTATTTTTAGGTTTTAGTACTGCATTTAAAAATGATATTAACACCCCTGGATGTTTCTCTGAGCCAAATATCTTCTTAAATACAAAATCTATTTTAGGATTTAATAATCTTCTTTCCATATTAATATCTCCTTTTTATTTTTGATTTTATTATATCATATCTGTATTTTATTAGTATTATTATTTAAATAACTACACTCATATCAAATATTTTAATTAATATTATAATTTACTCATTTTCTATAAGTTTTTAGCATCTTTTAGAAAAACATATAGATTACAAGACTTAATAGTACAAAATAAAAATAACCATACCTTTGTATTTTTAATGATTTGAATTATAAGGTATGGTTATTTATATAATTTGATATATATAATAAATTATTCTTAATGTATAACAATTGTAATTTAAATACGTTCTATTTTCTTTATTTATTGATAATATTTCTAACCTGAATTTCACTTATTCCATACTTCATAGAAATATCTTTGTAACTTCCCTTAAATTCATCTCTTATCATCCTATTTCTAATAGGCTTAACCAAATTACTTTCATTAGGAATATACAAATTACTCCCACCAGCCAACTTAACCAAATCCTTAAAAGCATCCATACCTATAACCTCAACCACATCCTTAACACTATCAGGAACATCACTTTCAGTTAAAAACTCCAACATACTATCCCTCCTCATAAATTTAATCATATATATAAATTCGACACCTAATAATTAACCTCCTACAAAATAATAAAATCCTTATATATCAAACTTAATAAAAAACATTGTAACCTTTAAGAAAACAACTAAAGGAGGAATAAACTATGAAATGGTATCTAGACTTTGGACATGGAGGAAAAGATCCTGGAGCAATCGGTCCTACAAATTTAAAAGAAAGTGATGTAGCTTTAAAAATAGGAATGATAATAAAAGAAAATCTTGAAAATGTACTTGAAAAAGTAATAACTACTCGTGAAGATGATAAATACTACTCACTAGACTATAGAACTAAAAAAGCAAACAACGAAAACTGTGACTACTTTATAAGCATACATCTAAATTCAGCAACTAACTCATCTGCAAAAGGATGCGAAGTATGGCTATATAATGAAAATAGCAAACTTAAAAATTTAGCTAACAATCTATGTAATAACCTATCAACTAAAATGGATACACCTAATCGTGGAGTTAAATACTCTAAAAATTTATCAGTACTTAAAAATACTAAAATGCCTGCTCTTTTAATTGAAATAGACTTTATATCAAATAAAGAAGTAGAAAAATCTCTAAGAAATGATAATCACCTAAAAAACATAGCCGATACAATATCATCTACTCTACTTTCATTTGTAAATAAATCTATTGTTGAAGATAAAGTATTTTATAGAGTATGTATAGGCTCATTTAGCAATAAAGATAATGCAGTAAACCTTAAAAATGAAGCTATTTGTAAAGGATTTAAAGATACTCATATATACACTACCTAATAAAATTTTTATAAAATACTTTAATATAACATGGCCTTAAAACTGTAAATAACCATACCTTAGTATTTTCAATAATTTGAATTATAAGGTATGGTTATTTATCTAATTTAATATAAATTTTTCATTTTAAAACTATGATTTTTATTAATATAAATTTTTAATACTTTTATCATAAGTATTAATACATATATTCAAACCCGTACACTGATAATAGCATAATAAAATTTATATATGCTAAAACCATAAAATCCCCCTATTTTTCTAAACCGACATTATATTAAAATTCCCAACTACTTACTGTCTAATTAATCCGTTTTTATACTATATCTTCAACAAATTCATTTTTACATACTTTTCCAAGTGAATTTGCAACTGTTATAGCTGAAGTCATTGTTCCATTAACATTTAGCATAGTTCTTCCCATATCTAGTATCGGATCTATAGCAAGTATTCCTCCTGCTAATTGGAAATATGAACCTAACCCTAGTCCTGATAAAACTACTGATACAGCCATAGTAGCCGTTCCTGGAAGACCTGCTATACCTAAAGAACTTATAGTTATTACTATTAATGCCATAGCATAAAAACTAAAGTCCATGTTTATACCTGCCATATTTGCTATAGTAACTATCATAAGTGCTGGATATATGCCTGAACATCCGTTAAGCCCCATATTTGAGCCTAAACTTCCAATAAAACTTGCAGTTCCTGATTCAACCCCAATATTATCAGTTAATGCTTCTATTGTAACTGGTAATGTAGCTAAACTTGAACGTGAAGTAAATGCCAGTAATAAAGCTTTAGATACATTTTTTAAATAAGTTATTGGATTTACTCCATTAAATGTTACTATTATTAAATGAACTACAAACATTATGATAACACTTACATATAAAGCTATTATAAAGTTTAATACTTCAAATATTGACTCTATACCATTTTGTGCTATTGTATTAGCCATTAATGCAATAACTGCATATGGCATCATTTTAATTATTGTTATAGAAACACTTACTATTATCTTATAAAAAGCTTCAATTAAATCTACAAATGGTCTTATTAGCTCACTATATTTTTTATTAAGTCTTTTTATTGCATTTCCTATAAATGCTGCAAATATAACTACTGCAACTATATTTGCATTTGCCATAGATGCTACTATATTTGAGGGTAATAATCCCCTTAAGGTATCTACTACTGAACTAATCTCTCTTATTTCAGTAGTACTAGTTACAACTTTAGTACCAATACCTAATTTAAATAAATTACCTACAATTAGTCCTATTGATGCTGCTATAGCCGTTGTTCCTAATAGCATTAATATGGTTCTAGATGTTAATTTTCCCAAATTCTCATCTTTATTCATATTCATAATAACTCTTATTATTGATGTTAATACTAATGGTATAACTAACATCTTTAATAAATCCATAAATCCATATCCCACAAGACCATACCAAGTAGTTACTTCTTTTAGCCAACTAATTTGTGTTGGGTCTTTAGGAAACTTAGCTATGTACTGAATTATAAATCCTAAAATTGTACCCATTCCCATTGATACTAGCATTAACTTAGTGAAATTTAAACTTTTCTTTATTTTGTTGATTACAAAAAATAACCCTATTAGTAATACTATAAATAAAACTGTGTTGATATTTGAAATCATCATAAATTCCGATAAAAATGTACTTCCCATATTAATCTCCTTTATTTTATTATCATTTTGATAATTGCTATTATACTATTATCAAAATGATAATGCAATAATAATTTATATAAAAAATAACCATACTAAATTATTGAAAACATTTTAGTATGGTTATTTTTATATTATTAAAAGTTTACTCACCAGTTTTTATATTATATTTTTTCACTTTTCGATACAAAGTAGCAATTCCAATGTTTAAAGCTTTAGCTACTTGTTTCATTTCTTGAGTATTACTGCCGTACTTATTTATTGCTTTTTCAATTTCTTCTTTTTCTAGTTGTTCAACAGTTTTTATTTCTGCTTTATATAATTCATCTAATTTATATGATATTAAGTTTGACATACTATTTATAAATTCACATAATTCTTGGTCTTTAGAAAGAATTTTATTTTTTTGTTCTTCTGTAAAGGCAGCAATCCCTAAAATTCCTAAGTTATCACTTCCTAGCATTATTGGAGAGCAAATATCTACTAATTCTTTGCAATCTTCTTTATGAACACAAGTTTTACAATTATCTTCTAAATCACGATTAATAATATAAGGCTTCTGTGACTTTAATACTTTTGAAAAAGCTGAATGGTCTGAAATTTTTTCATATATTTTATCCTTAAAGACGCCTGTTCCAGCAATTCTAATTAAATCTTTAGAAACTACAGTTACATCAACATCTAAAACAGTACATATATTTTCACATATACTTTGTATATAATTAGTTATATCGTCAAGTTTCACTTTTAAACCTCCCAACATATTTTTAGTCCTGAATTGTCAATTTAAATCAGACAAATTACTTATGAATCACTAAGCAACTG
>NZ_CATXCO010000202.1:0-4271 GCF_958366745.1 uncultured Romboutsia sp. | reverse complement strand
TTCATCAGGTGGAGCTTGTGTTCAAGCTGACTTAAAAACTTTTTCAGCTATAGGAACTTATGGAATGAGTGTTATAACAGCTATAACTGCTCAAAATACGCAAGGTGTATTTGAGGTAGAGGAACTAAGTTCAAATATAATAAAATCACAGATAAAAGTAGTATGTGAGGATATATCACCAAAAGCAATTAAAGTTGGTATGGTATCTTCTCCACAAATTATAAAGGATATAGTAGATACTTTAGACCAATATCCTTGTGAATACTTAGTAGTTGACCCAGTTATGATTTCAAAAAGTGGTTACTCATTACTAAGACCAGAGGCAAAACAAAATTTAATAAAATATCTTATACCTAAGGCATACATAGTAACACCAAATATTCCAGAGGCAGAAGAAATAACAAATATGAAAATAGAAACTGTTGAAGATATGAAAAAAGCAGGTCAAATAATATTAAATTTAGGTCCAAAGTATGTGCTTATGAAGGGTGGACACTTAAATGGAGATTGTGTAGACATACTTATAGGAAAAGACTTATTTGAAGTTTTTGAAGGTGAAAGAATAGACAGAAAAAATACTCATGGAACAGGTTGTACAATATCTTCAGCTATAACATCTCATTTAGCATTAGGATATGACATAAAAGAAGCTGTAAGACTTAGTAAAGAATATATAACAGAAGCTATAAGACATAGTTTTGACATAGGAAAAGGCGTTGGACCAGTACACCATTTTTATAAATTTTAAAAAATAATTGGAATATGGAGGGATTAGTATGGTAAAAATATTTGATTTAATAGATAAGGTTAAAAAGATAAACCCATTAATACTACATTATACAAATAACGTAACTATAACAGATTGTGCAAATGCAACTTTAGCAATAGGTGCAAGTCCACTTATGAGTTTTTCCTATGAAGAAGTTGATGATATAGTAAAAGTCTCTAGTGCTGTTGTAATAAATATAGGGACTATGAATAGTCAAATTTTAGATTTATTTGTTTTAGCAGGAAAGACTGCTAATAAATATAACAAGCCAGTTATACTAGACCCAGTAGGTGTGTTTGCTACTAAAGCTAGAAGTGAATTTACTAATAAGTTACTTAATGAAGTTAAGTTTGATGTTATTAGAGGTAACATATCAGAAATACAATTTTTAGGTGGTTTAGATGTAAATGGAAAGGGTGTAGATTCTTTCGATGATGGAAGTGATTCTACACACATAGTTGAATCTGTTGCGAAAAAACTAGAGTGTGTAGTTGTAGCATCAGGAAAGATAGACTTAATAAGTGATGGTGAAACTACTTATAAAATACAAAATGGTAGCTCAAAATTAAAGTTTATAACTGGTACAGGATGTATGAGTACAAGTTTAATAGGAAGTTTCTTACCATGTGCAGACAATATAATTGACGCAGCTGTTATGGGTACGCTTGCAATGAGTATAAGTGGAGAAATAGCGGATAAAGAAAATCCAGCAATAGGAACATATAAAACTTTGTTATTTGATAATTTATTCTTATTAAATAAAGAAACTTTAGAAACGTATGCAAGAGTTGATATTAAAGGTATAAATTAACTATTATGGGGGAGAAAGAAATGTTAATTACAGATTATTTATTTGAAAATGTAAAGCCTATATGGGATGCATATTTAGAACATGATTTTATAATGGATATGGGAAATGGAAATCTATGCAAGGATAAATTTAAAGATTATTTGATACAAGATTATCTTTATTTAAAAGAGTATGCAAAAGTATATGCTATGGCTTTGGTAAAATGTGAAAATATAGAACAAATGAAGTTTTGCCAAAATAGTATAAATGGTATCTTAGAAGATGAAAGTGCAACGCATATTTGGTATCTAAAAAACTTTGGAGAGAAAATAGAAGAACTTGAAGACTATAAAATAAAAGAAGCTAATGAAAACTATACAAGTTATATGAAATCTATAGCTCTTACAGGTGATTTATTAGATACTATGGTAAGTGTTTTACCATGTGCTTGGAGCTATTATTATATAGGTAAAAAATTAAAAGAAACTTATAAAGAAAATTTAGAAGATAACTTTTATAAAAGCTGGATAGAATCTTATTCCTGTGAAGGTTATGAACAAGTTGCAAGAACTAGTATAGAGTTTGTAAATACATTGAGTGAAAATATTGATGAGAATAAAAAAGAAAAATTAAAAGACATATTTATAAAAGCAAGTATTCATGAAATGAAATTTTGGGATATGGCATATGAGGAGGTTAAATAATGATAAATATAATAATGTTAATTATATGTTTAATCCCTATAGTCTACTATTTATTAAATATAAGAAAATTTAAATTAGATACAAAAACTATGATAGTTATTGCTTTATTTGCTGCTTGTGGTTTAATTTTATCAAAAATAAAATTAATTCAATATCCACAAGGTGGAGGTATTGATTTATTATCATCACTTCCAATTTTAATGATAGGAATATTTTATGGTCCGATTATAGGAATGACTTGTGGATTAATTACAGGAATATTATGTTTAATTGGTTCACCATACATAATTCATCCAGTCCAACTTTTGCTAGACTATATACTACCAAGTATGTTACTTGGTGTTAGTGGATTATTTGATTGTAAGAATAAAAATAAAATCTTTATAGGTTGCTTATTGGCAGTACTTTTAAAAGAAACTTCTCATATACTTTCTGGATGTATTTATTTTGCAGAATATGCATGGGATGGATGGAATCCAATTGCTTATTCAATAGTTTATAATTTATCTGGTGGTGGAACAGAAGGGTTACTTAGTACTATAGTTTTAACTATAATGCCTTTATCTAAAATTAAAAAAATGGCAAATATACAAACTGTCAAAAAAGCTATCTAGGAGAAAATTATGATAAATAAAGATAAATTAAAAAAAGACCTTAAACTATATTTAGTTACAGATTCAAAAATATTAAAAGATAGAGATTTTTATAAATGTATAGAAGACGCCATAAAAAGTGGAGTTACTATGGTACAACTTAGAGAGAAAAATACAGATGGTAAAGAGTTTTTAGAAAAGGCAATAAAACTTAGAGAACTTACTAATAAGTATAATGTTACATTTGTAATTAATGATAGAATAGATATAGCAATGCTTGTAGATGCAGATGGAGTTCATATAGGACAAAGTGATATAGATGCAGTTTCTGCAAGAAAGTTACTTGGAGATAATAAAATTATAGGAGTTTCAGCTAGAAACTTACAAGAAGCTAAGATAGCTAAAGAAAATGGTGCAGATTACTTAGGTATTGGAGCGATGTTTTCAACTTCAACTAAAAGTGATGCAAAGTTAGTTTCTTTTAATACATTAGAAGAAATTATAAAAGAAGTAAATTTACCTTTTGTATTAATTGGAGGTATAACTTTAGATAATGTTAAAAAATTAAAACACTTTAAACCTGATGGATATGCTTTAGTATCAGGTATTTTAGGCACAGATGATATAAGTAAACGAGTTGAGAAATGGTATGAAAGAATTTAAAGGAGCAATATTTGATTTAGATGGAACTATTATAGATTCTATGGATGTTTGGGAAACTATAGATATTAAGTTTTTAG
This sequence comes from uncultured Romboutsia sp., assembly GCF_958366745.1. NCBI lineage: Bacteria > Bacillati > Bacillota > Clostridia > Peptostreptococcales > Peptostreptococcaceae > Romboutsia > uncultured Romboutsia sp. The sequence continues at coordinate 675 of NZ_CATXCO010000202.1, read as the reverse complement.
AAAAAAGAAATATTACTATGCCCAATGATTATATAGAAAAAATAAATTCTATGAGTTTTGAAGAAGTGGCTAAATACACAATAGAAAGATTTAATTTAAATGAAAGTGTTGATAGTTTAATAAAAGAATGGAATGACATGGCAATTTATGAATATAGCAATAATATTAAATTAAAGCCTAATGTAAAAGAGTATTTAGTTAAACTTAAAAAACATGATATAAAGATAGGCTTAGCTACATCTTCACCAAAAGAACTTTATGAACCAGTACTTAAAAATAATAAAGTATATGATTATTTTGATACATTCACATCAGTAGATGATGTTAAAAGAGATAAAAACTATCCAGATATATATTTATATACAGCTAAGAAACTAGGTTTATATCCAAATGAGTGTATTATATTTGAAGATATACTAATAGCTATAAATACGGCTAAAGAATCTAACTTTAAGGCAATTGGTGTTTATGATAAATCATCATATAATGATTTAGATAAAATAAAAGTTAAGAGTGATAAGTTTATATATGATTTTAAAGAATTATTATAGATGATCATAGAATGATGTTTAATTCACAATATTAATATAATGCAAATTAAAATAAAGAGTTATATTTATTTAAAATGGATCCTATATAGTGGACACTAGAAAAAGAGTGTCTATCTATATAGGA
>NZ_CATXCO010000201.1:0-4282 GCF_958366745.1 uncultured Romboutsia sp. | reverse complement strand
ACATTTTTCTACACTTTATTACAGTACTTTACAGTTACAAAGTTGTAGCATTTATGTTAGTATAAATATGCGAAAGGGACAACCCCTTAAATTGCAAGTTACAATTTAGTAACAATCTGAATCGCAAATAAAATCAAAAGAGGTGTTTATATGAATAAGAAATTTAGAAATATATTATCATTAGGAGCAATAACTATGCTAACAGCATCTAGTATGCTACCAGTAAACGCTCTATCAAAAACTTGTTACAAGAAAGTTATGACTACGAAATCTGTATATATATATGTAAATGGTGTTAAATACAAATTACCGTTAACTCCAAGTTGTCCAAATGTACCTTCAAAACCTGAGAGTACTCCTAATAATCCAAGTACTACTCCACAGCAAAAACCTGAAAGTACTCCTAGTACTACTCCACAGCAAAAGCCTGAGAGTACTCCTAGTACTCCTAGTACTACTCCACAGCAAAAACCTGAAAGTACTCCTAGTACTCCAAGTACTACTCCACAGCAAAAGCCTGAAAGTACTCCTAGTACTCCAAGTACTACTCCTGAGCAAAAACCTGAGAGTACTCCTGAGCAAAAGCCTAGTACAGACTTTTCTTCTTATCAACAACAAGTGCTTGATTTAGTAAATGCAGAAAGAACTAAAAGAGGAATATCTGCTTTAACACTTGATTCTAACTTATCAAGTGTAGCAACAAAGAAATCTCAAGATATGGTAAATAAAAACTACTTCGACCATACATCTCCAACTTACGGTTCTCCATTTGATATGATGAAGCAATTTGGAATATCTTATAGAACTGCTGGTGAGAATATAGCAAAAGGTCAAAAAACTCCACAAGAGGTTGTAACTGCTTGGATGAATTCTGAAGGTCATAGAAAAAATATACTAAACCCTAATTTTACTAACTTAGGTGTTGGTATTGCAAAAGATTCTAAAGGAACAACTTATTGGACTCAAATGTTCATAGGTAAGTAATTTAGATTATAGATAAAAAGTATAAATGTAGATATTTAAATGTCTGCATTTATACTTTTTTCTTTGTTTATATATTTTTTTAATAAATTCATTTTTACTATAAATACTATATTTAAGAAGGATAACCAATCTTTAGCTTTCTTATATATTATTTATATTGAAAATATATATCTTTAAAAGATACAAACTATTAAAATAAATTCTTAAGTATTTATTACAAACTTGTAATTTGCTTTTTTAAATTAATCATTTATAGTATAATGTAATAGGGATATATTATGGTTTAACTTTTTTTGTAAGTTGAAAGGAATGAAATTTATGAACAAAAAATTAAATAATTTTAAAAAGAGATTTGTAACTTTAGGTCTTACTGCAGTTTTAAGTTTATCTAGCTTAGGACTTGTATTTGCAGATGGTGCTAGAGTTGTAACTCTTGGTGCAAACTTAACACAAGAACAAAAAGATACTATGTTAAAATATTTCGGTGTTAATAAAGATGAGGTTGTAATACTTGAGGTTGACAACCAAGAAGAAAGAAAATACTTACAAGGAGTAGCGACTGAAGCTCAACTTGGAAAGAAAACTTATTCTTGTGCTTATGTTGAACCAACAAAATCAGGTAGTGGTATAAATGTTAAAACTGCTAATATAACTTGGGCAACTCCAGCTATGGTTGCAACTACATTATCTACTGCAGGTCTTACTGATGCTGACGTTGTAATTGCTGCTAACTTCCCAGTTTCTGGAACAGGAGCATTAACAGGTATAATGAAAGCATTTGAAGATGCTACTGGAAAGCCTCTAGAGGAAGATAAAAAAGAACTAGCTTCAGAGGAATTAATAACTACTGGAGATTTAGGTGATGATATCGGTCAAGACAAAGCTACAGGAATCGTTAATGATGTAAAGACTGAGATAATAAAAAATAATACTAAAGATACAGTTCAAATAGCTGAAACTATAAATAATGTAGTAAACAACTATAATGTAACTTTATCTGATGAACAAATGGCAAAGCTTGAAAGCTTAATGGAAAAAATATCTAAACAAGATTATAACTATAGTGAAATGAAAAATGCACTAGAAAGTGTATCTGATGTTGTTAATGAAAACTTATCTGCTATAGGTGAAAATGTAAATACAGGATTCTTTGATAAAATAAAGAGCTTCTTTGAAGGAATAGTTGATTGGTTTAAAGGATTATTCGGTGGTAATAATAATGATAATTCAAGTATACTTAACAATACTAACGATAGTTTACTTGGAGAAAATGCTCAAATAGATGCTACTGATAAATCAACTATAAACCTTCCATCTAGTGAGCAAGTTGAAGGTTTCTTTGCTAAGATATGGAATTGGTTCACAGGATTATTTAATAATGATTCTAATAACCAAAATAAAGCTGAGCAAACAGAAGTAGCTCCAAATGAGGAAACAAACAATTCAATTGATGAAAATAATACTACTGAAGAAACAATAGATGAAAATAGCTCTACTGAGGAAACTCCTCAAGATAATGCTGATGCTACTGTTTCTAATGAAGATGATTCATCATTAGATGTTCAAACTCAAGATCAAGGTAGCTTTGATGCTCAAGAACAACAAAGTAATTAATTATTTATATAGTTTAATTTAAACACATAAAAAGACAGATAGTTTATTATCTGTCTTTTTTGTATTTAATATTCTTATAAAATTACTTATTTTCATATTTTTCATTAATGGTATTAATATATTTATAGTTAAATATACGTATTAGGTTAATTCTATTTATTTATCTTTTATTGCAGGTATATGTATTTGACTTTTCTCTCCATCAAGTTTTACATCAAAATTATAAATAGGTTGATAAAACCCTTTTGTATCTAAACTATAACTTAATTTAAAATCTATAATCTCTATTTTATCTAAATTTTTTGCAAACTCGTCATATATTTTAAACTCACCATTTAGTATTTTATTGTAAGCTTCTTTTGAAGTTAAAATCTCATACTCTTTGTATGGCTTATAAGAAATAATATTATTACTAAAACCATAAACTTTATCATCTTCACCAATTTTACAGTTTAATTGTCCATCAAGATATACGTCTTTAAATTTAACCATATCTAAATAAATAGAATAACGCCCTTCTCCATTATCTTCAAAACTAGCGTCTTTAGGCAAATCTATATCAAATTTACTTAATAAAGCTTGTACATCTTTATAGCTTAAATTTTCTTTACCTTTAAATTCCTTATGATAAATAAACCACGTTGTATTACCTGTATAATTTACCCATAAGCTATAATTTCCATCTTGTGATTTAAATACTATAGTGTCATCATATTCATCATTTTGAGATTCATCTATTTTTGTATTTACCTTAGAAAAGATTTCACTAGCTATCTTTGTAGCTTCTTCTTTATCTCCTACAGATGCTTTATATACATACGCTTTATTCGATTTATCATTAAAGTCAATATTACTACTTACATCTATAGTTGACATATCTATATTATAGCTATTAGTAATAGATAGATTTCCTAACTCTTTTTTAGAATAAGTAATAAATATTATACTAAAGGAAATAACAGTTATTATTAAAGGTATTTGGTAAATTATATTAGTTAAAACTTTATATCTTTTTTCATATATTGATATAAAAAATATTACTATACCATATCCTATAATACATCCTAGAGTATTATTTATAATGTCATCAAGCTCAAATATCCCTCGTTTACTTATAAGTTGCAGTATTTCTATAAATAGTGTTGCCCCAAATCCTATTAAATAAGTTATATACCATCTTTTACATTTTTTAAAAAGTAATGGTATCATAAATCCAAGTGGAACAAACATTAATATATTAAGAATTATATTTCTCCACTCTCTTATAGAAAAGCTATTGTATGCATTTTTATAAGAGCTAAACAAGTGTAGATTTATATTACCATACGCTGAAGTTCTATGTCCAATTGTTGCTCCAAGTACTACAACTATATAAATTACAAATATACTCCACAATCCAAATTTAATTTTATTTAATTTATCAGTACCTTTCATTAGTTTTTTATAAAGTAAGAAGTATCCTGTTAGAAGTAAAATTACAACAATAACTCCTAATAGCATATATTGTCTTGCAAGTTGTATTAAATCATAAATTCTCACTATTCTAATCTCCCTTATCTTTTAAATCGATTAATTTAATTTACAAAATATACCATAAAAAATAATTATAATGCAAATTTTTATGACATAGTTATTTTTATCTATGTTCTATTAATTGTTGAATTAATAAAAATAAATTAAAAGC
>NZ_CATXCO010000200.1:0-4291 GCF_958366745.1 uncultured Romboutsia sp. | reverse complement strand
TTGTTTCTTAGAAATACCTTTTTTTAAATTGTCCTTGACAAAGGGTACACTTTACATTTTATAGCCCTTTATTTTTTGGTTAAGTATATTTAAGAAAATACTACAGATACTAAGATATTTTAAAATAAAAATATAGGATTAAATAAAATATGTTGAATTAAAAGTATATTATTATTGTTTAAATATTAAAAAAATGGTGTATATAATAAATAACAAAAGATTTAGACAACTAGTAGGAGGATTAATTATGATAAAAGTATGTTCAATGTGTTCAGGAATGAGTATAGAAGATTTAAAAGCTGCTTTATTAGGCAGAGAAATAGAGGATACTTGTATAGGTGAATGTGGATCTGAATTTACAGCTTATGTTGGAGATGATTTAATAACAGCATCATCAGAAGAAGATTTTATAGAACAATGTAAATAATAATTTTTTACTTATTTAAAATAAAGGTTTAAAAAACGATTCAAGCACAGTATTTAATAAAAATTATTATTAGCTATAAAAGAAGTATAAGGCTATGCTACCAATGATAAAGTACTAAATGCTTTGGGTGAAGTAGATGAAATTATAGATAAAATATTTATAAATGTAAAAAAGATATATATGATAAATATCAAAATATAAATTGTTACATAAATGAGAGCCGTTGATTATTTAATCAACGGCTTTATTTTATATAAAGAGATATAATTAGAAATTAAATAGAAAATAAAATCTAATTTTAAAAAATGAACAATTATATGGTTTTATTTATAAAAAATACAGAAAATATAGAATGATATTTAAAATAATATTGACAATGTTCTGTAAATACTGATAAAATACGTATGTAAAACTAATGAATGTAAAAAAATATTCGTATATTATGACTAGAAAGGGGAACGACATAATGAATAAGAAATATCAGTACATATTATTTTTACCATGTATCGTACTTATATCATACTTTATGATAATTCCATTATTAGGAACGATATTACCTACATTCACTGATGCATCTAATGGAATGTTTAGTGTATACACGGATTTTTTTAAAGACGAATATATGATGAGTATATTATGTAGAACTATAAAGGTATCATTAATATCATCAATAATATGTATGTTAATCGGAGTGCCAGTATCTTATTACATATCGAGAACATCTAAAAAATTAAGAGGATTATTTATAGCTTTAACGGTATTTCCTATCTTAACTAACTCAGTTGTTCGTTCATTTGCATGGATGAGTATATTAGGAAAAAATGGTGTCATAAACACTTTACTTATGAAGTTAAATTTAATCACAGAGCCATTATCACTTTTATACACTGAAGGTGCCATAATAGTTGGTACTGTGTATATATTCTTACCGCTTATGATTATCTCACTTGTTGGAGTAATGGAAAATGTTGAAAATGATCTATTAGAAGCAGCAGAAAGCTTAGGTGCTAATAAAATAGTTGCATTTTTCAAGGTTATATTCCCACTAAGTTTACCTGGGTTAATAGTTGGAACAGTATTAGTATTTACAGGTGCATTAACTGCATATACAACCCCACAATTATTAGGTGGAAATAAAAATACTGTACTAGCAACACTTATATATCAAAAGACTATGACATTAGGTGATTGGCAAGGTGCAGCAGTAGTTGCAACTATAATGATAGTAGTTACATTAATAGTTGTAAAAACAATAAACTTCTTAGCATCAAGACTAGACAAGAGAGGTGTTTCTTAAAATGAAGAAAAGTAAATTTCTAACAGCGTTTGTTGTTTTAGTATATATATTCTTATTTGCACCACTAGTTATAATAGCAATGACTAGTATAGGAACTGAAAACTATATAGCATTCCCACCAAAAGGATTTAGCTTACAGTGGTTTATGAATGTATTTACTTCAGAATCTTTTATGAATAGTATGATTACAAGTTTAGGAATATCTACTATAGCTACTGTAATAGCCTTAATTATAGGTATGCCAGCAGCTTATGGATTAAGTAGATTTGATTTTAAGGGAAAAAGTTTACTTAAGAACTTTTTCTTCTCACCGCTTATGATACCTGCAATAGTAGTTGGATTCTCGTTATTCCAATTCTTATTAGTAAAGTTAAACCTTACAGTAACTTCAAGTTTACTTATAGGACATACTTTAGTAATTATTCCTTATATTATAAGGGTTGTAGGATCTAGTTTAGAAGTATTTGACTATGCAATAGAAGAAGCTGCAATGAGTTTAGGATGTAAAAAATCGCAAACATTTTTCAAAGTTGTACTTCCAAATATAACATCGGGAGTTATGGCAGCATTTATGCTAGCATTTATAAACTCATTTAATAACGTACCAGTTTCAATGTTTTTAACAGGACCAGGTGTAAGTACATTACCTATAACAATGATGAACTATGTTGAGTATAATTATGACCCAACAGTATCAGCTTTATCTGTAATATTAATGATTTTAACTATAGGTATAATGTACATTTTAGAAAAGACATTAGGACTTAGCAATTTTTCGGCATAAGTTTAAGCAAAACCTTGGAGGAATATAAAATGGATTTAATAAAATTACAAAATATAAACGTATCATATGATAAAAAAACTAATATACTTGAGAATTTAAACTTAAATATAAAAAAGGGAGAACTTGTTTCACTTTTAGGTCCAAGTGGGTGTGGTAAAACTACTACATTAAGAGTTGTTGCAGGATTTATAGAGCCAACAGCAGGTCATTTTTACTTAGGAGACAAGGATTATACGAAAATACCAGTACATAATAGAAATTTCGGTTTAGTTTTCCAAAGTTATGCTCTATTCCCACACTTAACAGTTGAAGAAAACGTGGCATTTGGTCTTAAGATGAAAAAGGTTGCTAAAGAAGAAATAAAGAAAAAGGTAAGTGAGATGTTAGAAGTTGTTGATATGTCTCATTTAGCAAAGAGATATCCTAAGGAATTATCAGGTGGACAGAGACAAAGAGTTGCTATAGCTAGAGCATTAGTTATAGAGCCAAGCTTATTATTACTTGATGAACCACTTAGTAACTTAGATGCAAAGTTAAGACTTAAAATGAGAGTTGAAATAAGAAAACTTCAACAAAAATTAGGTATAACAACTTTATTTGTTACTCATGATCAAGAGGAGTGTTTCTCAATATCTGATAAGGTAGCAGTACTAAATAAAGGTGTTATAGAACAATTTGATACGCCAGAAAATATATACTCAAACCCAGCAACTGAATTCGTTGCAAGATTCGTTGGATTTGAAAACTTTATAGATTTAAAGAAAACTTCTAAAAATACTTATTCTAGTGAAAATAATATAGAATTTAAGGTTGATAGAGCTAAGGATAAGGATATAGTTAAAGCTACTATAAGGCCTGATGATATAAAAATAGTAAATGAAGATAGTGAAAATACAATAGATGGAACAGTTGAGATAAGAACTTTCTTAGGAAAGGCATATCAATATGATGTAAAAACATCTATAGGAAATTTAATAGTAAATAGTGAAAATAGCGTAGTTTATGAAAAAGGTAATAAAGTAAAACTTCAATTACCATCAAATAAAATTGTTATATTATAAAGTGGAGGTAAATGACAGATGAACAAGAAAATTTTATCATTAGTATTAACAGGAGTTTTATCAGCATCACTTTTAGTAGGATGTAAAGCAAAAGATAACTCAGCAGGGTCAGACAAGCTTATAATTTCAACTTGGGGACTAAATGAAGATGTATTAAAAAAAGAAATATTTGAACCTTTTGCTGAAGAACATGGAGTAGAAGTAGTCTTAGAAGTTGGAAACAACTCTGATAGATTAACTAAAATGAAGAATAATCCAAACTCAAATATAGATATAACTTATTTAGCTGAATCATTCTCAGAGCAAGGAATAGAAGCAGGTATATTTGAAAAATTAGATTACTCTAAAATACCAAATGCACAAAAAATAAATGAAAAAGCTAAGTATACAGTAGAAAATGGATATGGACCAGCTTACACTTTAAACAGTATAGGTATAGTAGTTGACCCAACTAGCAATATAGAAATAAACTCTTGGGAAGATTTATGGAAGCCAGAATTAAAAGGTAAAATAGCAATACCAGATATAACTACTACAAATGGGGCAGCAGTAGTTGATATAGCGGCAACTAAAGCTGGTGTTGATATAACTGAAGATAACGGAGAAGCTGCATTTAAAGAATTAGAAAAATTAAAGCCAAATGTTGTAAAAACTTATAGCAAGTCATCCGATTTAGCTAACATGTTCTCAAGTGGAGAAATAGTAGCCGCTATAGCATCAGA
>NZ_CATXCO010000199.1:0-4323 GCF_958366745.1 uncultured Romboutsia sp. | reverse complement strand
TGAATGTAAGTAATATCAATCAACTGGTTTTGAGCGTAAAAAAGATTTTGAAATGATTCGCCCACGCAGTGGCTCAAGCAACGGACGAAGTCGTTGGCGACATGAAGTGTTTCGCCGACACGTCGCTCGAGCGAAGCGAATTTTTTATTAACTAAAACATATATTTTGATGAATATTTATTTAATCCATAAGTTTTGATATGATATATAAGTTATTAGTTTTTGAAATTGAAAACTAAACAAGGAGGAATAAAATGAACCAATATACAGATAAACAAATAGAAGATACCTTAAATCTTATAGATTCTACAATTTTAAATTGTGAAAAAATACAGCCTAAATTAAAAGAAGGAACACCACAATTTTCACTTACTAGAAATCGTATAAAAGCTTTATATATTTCAAAGGCCTTAGTTACAAACCAAGAACATAATTATACACAAGAAGAATTATTAAAATCAGTAGATCAAGTTACATCTATTATTCGTAAAAGTGAAAAGGCAATGATTAATGCAAAAGAAGGTACAGGAACATATACACGTTTAAAAAAGATAATTGATGCAATGACAATTGCATTATTATATATTCAAGATGCTATAAAGTAAAAATAGTTAAATAATTAGCTCTAATTATTAATTGAATATATGCATATTTAGAAGGCATATATTTCTAGATTATTTTGATAGGCTATTTTAGATAATTGTGTGATTAATGTTAAAATATAAGAAAGTTCACAATTGTTATAAATTGTGAAATAATATTTTTTGAGTAGAATAGTTTTTAATTTTAGTTTGTTTAATATAAAAGTATAATGTATAATTATTGTAACATTAAAAGTATTAATTAAAGGATGTAAATAGATATTTAGTATTCTATAGTAAGAGGTGATTAAGTGATTGAAGAAAAACTAAGATTAGAGTTAGAGAGTATATTTAAAAAATATAAAGAAATAGAACAAGTAATATTATTTGGCTCAAGAGCTAGACAAGATAATAAATATAATTCAGATATAGATTTATGTTTATTCGGAGAAAAAATAACACATTTAATACAAGCGAAAGTAACTATGGATATAGAAGAAGTAAACACACCTCTAAGTTTTGATATACTAAATTTTAATGAATTAACAAAAGAAAAACTAATTGAAAATATAAAAAATGAAGGGATAATAATATATAAGGGCTAAAAAGTTAGATGAAAGAAAAGAAGACTTCTATAAGGCATTAAAAAGGTTGGAAGAAGCTCTTAAAAAGGATATATCAGATGATATTATAATAGATGGGATTATACAAAGGTTTGAATTTACATTTGAACAAGCTTGGAAAGTAATGAAGCTATACCTAGAAGATCAAGGTATACTAGATGAAGCACTAGCACCAAGAAGTACAATAAGATGTGCATTTAAACATAAGCTGATAAATAATGGTGATGTATGGATAGAGATGATGTTAGATAGAAATAGGACATCTCATATGTATGATGAAGAAACAGCAGTTAATATAGTAAACTTAGTAAAAGAAAAATATATAATAGAATTTAATAAACTAAAAGACTTTTTAGAGTATTAATAATATTTATTATAAATACTACAATAATATAAATTAGTTCATAATCTTAATATAAAGCGAATAAAAGGTTTGGTATCTTACGGATTAAATCACATCAAAAATAGCTAGAACTGGGGCAGTATCCAAGTCTAGCTATTTCATACCAATTATGTTTTTAGATAATTCATTAATACTATCAGATAAAGTCTGAAGCTTTCCTTCAATCTTACAAGTAGATACATACTAAGGGCTATAGGAAATCCTACAGAAGCTATAAGAGTTTGTAATTCAGAATTCATAAATGCACATCCTTTCAATAAATTAAAAGCTATGCAAAGGTGGGGGGACCTTGGCATAGCTTTTTAAATGTAAATTTTATAACTCTAAGTCATAGGCTGTAGTGTCTGTAACAACAACCTTAGCCTCAACAGCAGATACTATATCAGCACCATTTGGAGCAAATATATTTTTAGATACTACTAAATCCATAGCATCTTTTATTTCAGATTCTGTAATATCTTCTCTTGGGTTATCTACTGATAAAGATACTTTTTTATCATCAGTAGTTTTAAAAGTCATTAAAAGTCTTTTAGTTTGTTCCATATTTATACCTCCTTAAATTTAATATTAAGCTAAAGTAGTGTTATCTATCTTAGCTATTTCAATCACTTCATATTCTTGAAGAGCCATTAAAGCCTCTCCAACGTCATATACGTTTTGCGCTAAAGCATTATGTTTTAATGATGAAAAAGTTTTGCTTTTTACTTTTGTTTTTCCATCTACCATACCTAAATCAAGTTTTATTCTTAGGCTTGATGGATTTTTCATTTCATTAACCATATAGCCACCTCCGTTTATTTATTAGAAGATTTGTTCTTCTTGATATTAATTATAGGAAAATAAGGGTTTGTGATAAATTAAAGTATTTGAAGAAAATATTTAGAGAAAATAGTGAAATTTATTTTATTTCTATATAGATATTTCATGAATTTACCATATTTTGTCTATAATTGTATATAATTACTATATAAAGTTTAACTAACATTTATAGGGGAGCTTATGGATAAAAAGACTATAGGAATAGTAGTTAAAAATGATTACAATGATATACTTTACTATGAAAATAACTTTTTTATAAAAATAGATATTAATAAAAAAGATGATTTAAGTTTTATATTAGAAGAGAAGCTTAGTGAAATACTAGATAAAAAAGCCTTTAGAGTAGATAAGATTTCTAAAAAAATTCCTAAACTTGATTTATTAGATAAAGATAATAATAAAGAAAGTATTGTTATGTATTTAGTTTGTATAAGTTTCTTTAAAATTTCACTTTTGTTTAACATAAAAAGTGTGCACCTTCCTTCGGATAATCTAATTTAATTATCGCACTTTTGGGAAGAATACACACTTTATTTTACAGATTCGGTAGTATAACTATAAACTCACTACCTTTATTAAGCTCACTTCTAACCTCAATTGTACCTTGATGTAAATCAATTATAGACTTAACAATAGTTAAACCAACACCAATTCCACCTGTATTTTTACTTCTTGACTCATCCACTCTATAAAACCTTTCAAATATATATTTTATATTTTCTTTCGGAATTCCTATACCATTATCTTTAAATTGTATTTTTAGATTATTATTTTCTTTATATGAACTTATAAAAATCTTCCCACCATTATTTGTATATCTTATAGCATTAGACAGTAAATTAACTATTACTTGTGATATTTTATCTTTATCTAAGTAACTATCTATACTTTCTAAATCACACTCTATATTTATATTTTTTTCTAGTGCCTTCCCTTGATTATTATAAACCACATTCATAATTAAGTTTTTTACATTTACTTTAGCTAAATTTAATTTACTTTTTTCACTATCAAACTTAGCTAAGTTTTGTAATTGATTTACTAAATTAGTAAGCCTTATTACCTCCTCGTTTACACTATTTAGCCTTTCTGTATCAGGTTCCCATATTCCATCTATCATAGCTTCTAAATGTGTTTGTATACTTGTAAGTGGCGTTCTAAGTTCATGAGATATATCTGTTGTTAACCTCTTTCTTAAATTTTCTTGTTCTTCTAATTTAGCTGATAAATTATTTATCGATTTTATAAGCACATCAATTTCAACTATATTGCTATCATAATCTATCTTATTATCATAATCACCATCTCCAATTAAATTAGCCATATTGGACACAACTTCTACAGGCTTAGATATATTATTAGATATTAATATTGCTATAAATATTGTTATTAAAACCATTACAATACCTATACTTGTAATTACCTTATTTATTTCTTTTAAAAAATCTACATCATTATCCATATAGTAAAGTAATCCGTATGAACCTATTTTTATATTTCCAATAATTTCATTATCTAAATTCTTTATTTCAAACAATTTTTCTGTATAATTACTTTTATTCTTATTTATCATATAGTTCATATTGTTCTCTATACTTCCCATAACCATATGACACATATTTTTATTATAGGTCATTGCCCCCCACACTAAATTACTATCTTTATCATATAAATCCACAAATATGCCATTACTTATTGCATCTTCTCCTATTTGCTGGATACTAGATAACTCCCATTCTCCATTAACGTATTTAGACCTTATCGAATCAATTATATTAGAAATTTCATTTTCATTATTTCTAATAATGTATTGTTCAAATTTTTTATTAAAAACACTATTTATAGATAAAGCTATAGATAATATAACTATGATTATTAAAGATACTAAAGATAGAATT
>NZ_CATXCO010000198.1:0-4343 GCF_958366745.1 uncultured Romboutsia sp. | reverse complement strand
TACGCTCTGAGGAGTTGATTATATCAACTCCTTTATTATTTCTTAATTATTTACTTTTTATCTTTATCATATTTATTCTTTTCTTCTTCAACATGTTCAAGGTAGTTTTGAACTTCATCATGTAATTCATTATTACAATTTTCAGACTTTACCTCTTCTACTTTAGCTTGTTCTATATTATCAGTAAAACCATCATATGTTTCATATTCCATAGTGTAAACTCTATCACAATATGGACAAGCTTCAAGTTCATAATCTTCCATTCCCCATATTTCTTCTTCTAGGTCATCTACTCTACTTTTTAAATTTTGGTATAATATATATCCTCCAATTCCTAAAAATCCAGCGGTAATAAACATAGCTCTTTTTTTAAAGCAATTCATAGTTATGTCTCTCCTTTCTAGCTAAAGTACTTTCTTATAAATAGTATTTGTATTATTTGTTTAAATAAACTATATATTATATTTTCTTAAAAACAAAATTCGCTTTGCTCAAAAACATTATTTTTATATTTATAAAATTATTGATATTACTTATATTCATAGGTTATGTACAAATATATTTATGATATAACTTCCTTACACGTAAAAAACTGGATAAGGAATTAACCTTATCCAGTTTATATTAAACTATTTTAATGCATCTTTAACGTTATTTATCATAGTTTGAGTAGAATCTAATCCACCTGCAACTACATACCACGCTGCTGAATCTAAGTATACTATTTTATCATTTTTATATGCATCTGTTGATTTTATTAAATCATTATCAAATAAAGCTTTAGCTGTACCTTCTCCACCAATAGCACTTCCTTTATCTACAACGAATATGTACTCTGGGTTTTGTTCTGCTAAGTATTCAAAAGTAACTTGTTGACCATGATTAGATTCTTCTATTGTTTCATCTTTATTTGTAATTCCTAATTGATTATATATTAAACCAAATCTAGATTTATCAGAGAATACACTTAAGTTTCCTTCACTAACCATAGTAGTTAAAGCATTAACATTCTTTTTTTGTGCCATAGCCTTAACTTCATCCATTTGCTTTGTTAAGTTATCTAAGTTTTCTTTCACAAAGTCTTCTTTACCGAATATTTTACCTAATACATCTAAATTACGGCTAAAATCATTTAAATAATCACTTCCATCTACTGATAAGTATACAGTTGTAGCTATTTCAGCAAATTTGTCGTACATATCTGCTTGTCTTCCACTTATTATTATTAAATCTGGATTTAATTCATTAATTGCTTCAAAATCAGGCTCTTTTAATCCACCTAAGTCAGAATATTTATCTTCTTTATATTTTGATAAATATTCTGGTAAAGATCCCTTTGGAAGTCCAACAACATCAACTCCCATATTATCTAATATATCTAATATTCCATAGTCAAATGTAACTACTCTTTCAGGATTTTTTGTAACTTCAATAGTTCCATTTTCATCTTGAACTGCAACTATTTCAGTTCCTTTCACTTCTGTTTCTTGTGCTTTATCTTTACCACCTAATGTAAATGCACCTAATAATCCTACTATTGCAACCCCTGCAATAATTGCTGCTTTTTTATTCATAATAACTCCCTCCAAGTTTTTTATTTTTTTATATTAATTATCTTTATCGATGTAAAAAGATAATCATTATCATTAATAATATATACTTATTTTATTTCCATCAATTTCTTGAACATTAAAATCCATTTCATATATTTCTCTTAATATATCTTCATTTATAATCTCATCTACTGTCCCTTGTCTTGCTATTTTCCCATCTTTAAGTGCTACTATATAGTCTGAGTAACAAGCTGTAAAGTTTATATCATGCATTACAAGTATTATAGTTTTTCCTAATTCATCACAAAGGTTTCTTAATACCTTCATCATAGATGAAGCATTTTTCATATCTAGGTTATTAAGAGGTTCATCTAAGAATATATATTCTGTTCCTTGAGCTATTACCATTGCTATAAAAGCTCTTTGTCTTTGTCCTCCACTTAATTCATCTAAGTATTTATTTTGTATATCAACTAAGTTCATATACTCTATAGCATCATCTACAAACTTTTCGTCTTCTTCAGTTAATCTTCCTTCACAATATGGGAATCTTCCAAAGCTAACTAATTCTCTTATAGTAAGCCTCATATTTAAGTTGTTTGATTGTTTAAGAATGGCTATCTTTTTTGACAACTCTTTTTTATCCCACTGGCTAATTTCTTTTCCTTCTATATAAACTTCTCCTAAGTCTCTTTTCATAAGTCTTGTTATTATAGATAAAAGAGTACTTTTACCAGCACCATTCGGTCCTATAAAAGAAGTTATCTTTCCTTTTTCTATATTTACAGATACATCATTGACTACTTTTTTATTATCGTATTTTTTTAATATATTTTTAACTAAAATCATATTCTACTCTCCTTTAATAATAAGTACATAAAGTATATTCCACCTATTAAGTTTATAATTACACTTACTGGTGTGCTAAAGTTAAATATTCTTTCTGCTAATAACTGTCCAGTTACTAATATAAATACACTTAATAATACAGACATTGATATTAAGTACTTATGTTTATAAGTTGTTATCATTTGTCTTGAAAGATTTACTACTAATAATCCTAAAAATGTGATTGGACCTACTAGTGCTGTTGATATTGATATGAATATTGATACTGTTACAAATAGTTTTCTAACTAATTTGTCATAATCTATACCTAAGTTTATAGCTTGGTCTCTGCCTAAATTTATAACATCTAAATATTTTAAATCATCACATACAAATGGAATTACTAGTATTATTAATATGATTGATATTAATAATATATCTACATTAACATTATTAAAACTTGCAAATAGTTTATTTTGTAGTACTAAATATTCATTTGGATCTATAACCATTTGCATGAAAGATGATAAACTACTAAATAATGTACCACCTATCATACCTACTAGTAATAGAAATAATATATTTGAATTTTCTTTTTTAAACATCATTTTATAAAGTAATGAAGATAATAATATCATACCTCCTACACATATTATAAAATTATATTTTTTGTTTACTATAAATACACTTGAACTCCCTAAGACAAATACTATTACTGTTTGTATTAATACATATAATGAATCAAGTCCCATAACATTAGGAGTTAATATTTTGTTTCCTGTTATAGTTTGGAATATTGTAGTTGAAATTGATATACATACTCCTGGTAATATTATAGATAACAGTTTTGGTATACGTTGAGATAAAGCATAATCCATATTATTTGCATTTAACCCTATACTTAAAAACAAACCACTTACTATTAATATAAGTATACCTAAAATTAAAATTTTATTTTTAGCGTCACTTTCTTTATTATTTTTCTTATTTATATTTTTATTTTCTTCTTTTTCTCTATTTAATTTAGCATTTAGCTCCATATCCAGACCTCCTAAATATCATACCAAGGAATATTACACTTCCTAATACTCCAACTGTAAGACCAACTGATAACTCATATGGATATATAATTATTCTACTTAATATATCACATACTAAAACAAACAATGCTCCAAACAGTGCAGTATGACCTATATTTTCTCCAACATTATCTCCTTTATATAAAGAAACTATATTAGGAACGATAAGCCCTATATATGGTATATTACCAGCTGTTATTACAACTGATACTGTTACTAATGCTATTATAACTAATCCTAAATTAACAACTTTTTCATAATCCATTCCTAAATTCTTAGCAAAATCTTCCCCCATACCAGCTACAGTAAACTTATTAGCATATAAAATTGCTATTATTATAAGTGGTATGCTTATATAAATTAACTCATAATTTCCTCTAAGTATCATTGAGAATTTCCCCTGCATCCAAGAACCTATATTTTGCATAAGTTCAAATCTATATCCTAAGAAACTAGTAATAGATCCTATTATATTTCCACACATTATCCCAACTAATGGAATAAAAATTGCATCTTTAAATTTTAATGTCCTTATAAATTTCATAAATATGTATGTTCCAGCCAATGCAAATGCAAATGATATTAGAGCTTTTTGTATTGGTGATGCATTTGGCATTAGTATCATTGCTACAACTATTCCAAGTTGTGCTGAATCTATTGTAGCTCCTGTAGTTGGAGATACAAATTTATTTTTACTAATCTGTTGCATTATAAGTCCACATATACTCATTCCCATTCCTGCAAGTATTATAGCTATAAGTCTCGGAACTCTACTTATTAACATTACATTTATGCTATCATTATTAAAGCTAATAAGATCTGAAATAGTAATATTCTTAGCCCCTATAAGTAAAGAAACCAAAGACAATAAAATTAACATTAT
>NZ_CATXCO010000197.1:0-4349 GCF_958366745.1 uncultured Romboutsia sp. | reverse complement strand
TAGTACCACATGATATGATAGACACTGATGTACCATTATCAGAGTTTGAAGAAGGTGCAGAGGGTATAATAGATATAATAGTAAGTGTTAAAGATAAAGAAGACTACTTAGTTCCAGTTATGTTAGTTAGCTGTTTAGACGAAGATGTAGAATTAGAAGGTGAAGTAGTACAAAAACAAATAGATTTCTTAGAAGATGTTGATAATATAACTACTGCAGGTAGAATAATATTAACTAATGGAAATCAAATGATGTATGCTGACTGGACTGGTGAAGAATATGATACAGAAGCAGCTCTTCCAACATATGAACAAATGGAAAAAGAATTATTTGAAATGGAAAAATTAGCTGCTGAGCATGAACACTCTCATCATGGATGTGGATGTGGTGGACATCATCACGAAGAAGAGCATGAATGCTGTGGAGGTCATGGACATCATGAAGATGGTCATGAGTGTTGTGGAGGACACAATCACGGAGAAGATCACAACTGTGGTTGTAAACACTAATAAATAAATATATACGAACTTGACGATACTTTTTAATAATGTTATTATAAATATGTTAAAAATTCTATATAAAAACCGTAAATGTTGGGGCAAAAGACAAAGGATTTATTAATATAGGGATTTATAGCGTCGTTCGATTTAAAAAGACTACTTTTATTGTGGTCTTTTTTTATGCTTAAAAACCTAAATATATATTTATATACTTAAAATAAGTGAAATTTTATAAAAAATATAAATAAAAAAAGGAAATTTGATAGCAAAGGTAGAATAATATAAAAATAAACTTATTGACATTTAATTTAATTGGATGGAATGTTTTTGAAGCAGCTATCATATTATAAATGTAGATGAAGCTAGAGAAAAGATAACATCTCAATTAATAAACTATATATAAAAGGGGTTATATTATGGAGGCTAAAAAAGAACAAAATTATGAAAGCTATATTTATTCTGATTCATCAAATACATCTAATGCTATGAAAATGTATTTAAAAGAAATAGAAGAATACCCAATGTTATCTGCTAAAGAGGAAGTAGAACTAGCTAAAGCTATAATTGACTCTTCAGAGGAAGCAAAAGAGAAATTTATAAATGCAAATTATAGATTGGTTGTAAGTATCGCTAAAAGATATAGAAAAGAAAGTGTAGATATGCTTGACTTAATTCAAGCAGGAAACATTGGACTTATAAAAGCAGTTGAAAAGTACGATTATAAAAAGGGATTTAAATTTAGTACTTATGCGACTTGGTGGATAAAACAAAGTATAACAAGATACATAGATGACTGTGAAAATACTATTAGAATACCTGTTCATCTTCATCAAAGAATAAATTTTGTAAAAAGAAAAAAACAAGAGCTTGCTAATGTACTTCAAAGAGAACCTAGTATGGAAGAACTTGCTGAAGTTTGCGAACTTGAAGTTGATAAGGTTTTAGATATATTAAAAAGGGATAAAAACATAGTATCTCTTGATACTCCTATTAAAGAAGATGAAGATAGTAGCTTGGTTGAGTTTATACCATCTGATGCACACTTTGGGGACGTGGTAATTCATGAGGTTGAACAAAATAACTTAAGAGAAAAAATAGACGAAGTATTAACAGATCTTAGTGATCAAGAGCAACAAGTACTTAGAATGAGATTTGGACTTGATGATGACACACCTAAGACTTTAGAAGAAATCGGTAAAGTATTTGGTGTAACAAGAGAGAGAATAAGACAAATAGAAGCTAAGGCTATTAGAAAATTAAGACATCCAAGTAGACTTAAATTACTTAAAAACTTTTATTAATTAGTTTATACAAAAGTGACAGCAGTTTTCTGCTTTTTATATCTCTTGTAAAAATATGATTTGATTTCTTTAAGTAAATAGTAGCACATATTAATTTGTATCGCATCTAAAATTTAATTAAATTTTATAAAAATATTTACATTAAAGAGGAATATACATAATTGATATAGATAAGTTAAAAAGTAGATTTATAAAAGAGCTATTTCAAAATGATTAAATAATGATTTTGAAATAGCTCTTTTTATAAATACATGTTTACATTTTTTATTATTTTATATATAATACTATTATAGTTAGTTACTTTAGTAATTAACTAATTAATTAACAGATATAAGGGGTGATTTATGAAGCTTATATTAAATGAAGACGAACCGATATTTATTCAAATATCAAAAGCTATAGAGGATGAAATACTAACAGATAGCATAAAAGAAGATGAACAAGTGCCTTCAACAACAGAATTATCAAGGTTATATAATATAAATCCAGCTACAGTATTAAAGGGAATGAATATATTAGTAGATAAGAATATCTTATATAAAAAAAGAGGTTTAGGTATGTTTGTAAATAGGGGAGCAAAAAACACTATAAAACTTTTAAGAAAAGAAAGCTTTAAAAATAAGTTTATAAAGAACTTAATTGAAGAAGCAAATAAGTTAGATATAGATAAAGATGAATTACTTGAGATGATTAAACAATACAAAGGGGGAAACTAAATGAGTGTAGCTATAAAAGTAAAAAATGTTAGTAAGTCTTTTAATGATAGTGTAGTACTTGATGATATATCTATAGATTTTTATGAAAATAAAATATATTGTTTACTTGGGAAAAATGGAGTAGGAAAAACTACCTTACTAAATATAATTACAAAGCAATTAATTAGTAAAAGTGGAACTGTAGAAATATTTGGACAAAATATAAATGAAAGTGACGATGTATTAGATAAGTTATGTATAGTAAGAGAAAGAGAGTTTCCTGAAAATGATATTTTAATAAAAGAATTATTTAATACTTACTCATACTTTTATAAAGATTATGATAAAAATCTACAAGAAAAATTGTGTGCTTATTTTGAGCTAGATTCTAAGAAGTCATATAGAAAATTATCAAGAGGTATGAAAAGTATAGTATCGAACATTATAGGAATATGCTCAAATGCTTCTATAACTATATTTGACGAACCTACAATAGGTCTTGATGCAGATAATAGAAATGAGTTTTATAAGATCTTATTAGATAGCTATATAAAAAATCCTAGAACTATAATATTATCAACTCACCTTATAAATGAAGTAGAAAACTTAATTGAAAATGTAGTTATAATAGATAAAGGAAAAGTAATAGTTGATGATAGTATAGATAATATAAGTCAAAAATCATTTTACATAAGTGGAGATAAGTCTGATTTGGAAAAATTAAAATGTTTAAAAAATACAACACCTGATAAAAGTTTTGGATCTAAACAAGTGTATAAATATTATGGGGATATAAATGAAGATGATTTAAAGTTTATAGAAAGTTTAAACATAAATTTAGAAACTATGAATCTTCAAGATATGTTTGTACATCTTACTAAAAGGGGGAATAAAAATGAATAAGTTAATGCCGTATTTTAGATTAATGAAAAAGTCTATAATATTAATGATAGTAATAACACTTTCAATAGCAATAACACATGATGGTAAAGAAATACTAACTGGATTTAAACATTCAGTATTTGAAAATGGATATTTAATATTTAAAAGTGAAATATATTCTACAACAGCATTACTTATATTTATATATGGTATATATCTTTCATATATAAAGTTTAATGTTGCAATAAATATAAAAGCAGATAGAAAAAGCTATATAAAAGCATCTATAATTACAATGATAGGTATGGGGATAGTATTTTCAATATTTACAGTTTTATGGTCATTGATTTTAAAGTTTGTAGTAGAGTATGTTTCTGGTAAAAATGCTTTAGTACTTGGAGATTCTGCATACTTTGTAAATACTTTTACTGATATTATAAATAGTTCTTTAGAAATGGGAACAACAGTATTATATGCTTTTTCGGATTTAAGCATAAGAAGATTTATTATGGATATCTTAGGGCAGCTTTTAACTTTATTTGCATTTTCATCTATAGGATTTTTACTTGGAAGTATTTTATATAGACTTAAAAAGAAAACATCAATAATAATATTTTTAATTATACCAACAATAGTTATAACATTAGGAGTAACATTTTATATATTTAACACAGATTTAATTATGAATTATATAGTTATTAACTTAGTTGATATTTTAAGGTTTATTATAAATGTAAATATACATTTAATTATAAAACTTTTAACTATAGTAATATCTTTAATTTGTTCAGTACTACTTTTAAAAAATGCACCAATAAAAGAATATGCACACAACTTAATATAAGGCTGATTATACAGCCTTTTTTAGTTTAGGATATGTTAGCCCTCTTTGTGATAAATATTGCATAAAAAGAGCCACACCTTGGACTTTTTAATAAATTGAATTTGAAGTAAAGTTCCTTATTTTAGGT
>NZ_CATXCO010000196.1:0-4362 GCF_958366745.1 uncultured Romboutsia sp. | reverse complement strand
ACTAAGTTAGTATATAATATAAGTATCATCTAAGTTGTATGTAAATTTAAAATACTTATTACCAACATAAAGGGGGAATACTTTCTTAAATGGACAGGATGTATGATATTTTATTATTAATTGCTACATTTATATGTATAATAACTTTTAACAGATTTTCATCGACTAACGAAACTGTATTTGTAATATTATCTGTTTTAGGTATTATACTTAGCATTTCTATGCTTTTATTCAATAATAAAAAATATCTAAGTAAATCTAAAAAGTAAAAACATTAAGGAGCTATCTTGTAACTTAGATTAGCTCCTTTTATATACATTAATTATATATAAATTATCCTAATATTTGAATTTCTATAGTTCTTCTTCCCCAGTTGTAACATTCTTTTTTAGTATTCATGAATATATCTATCTTATTTTCTTTTATAGCTCCACCAGTATTATTTGCTATAAAAGTTCTTCCAAATTGAGGTATGTAAACCTTAGTTCCATATGGTATAATCTTAGGATCAACAGCTATTGTTCCCCATACAGGCTTTTGACCTGTTGAAGTTGTTGAGTATCCAGTATAAGCTGTAGCTACTACATTCATTGTACGAACTACGTTACCTTGGCTATTATTTGAACTAGTAGTTTGCGAAGTATCACTTGAACTACTATTTCCACTTACTTTTATATACTGCTTACTTGCCCATCCTTCTTTTCCATTTAAATTAACTTTATACCAACCATTACTTTCACCTAATATTGTTACACCTTTATTTTTATATAAACTCCCCATTGTACTATATTTAGTCGATGGACCTTTTCTTACGTTTAATTTTGATGCTGTAACAACCCCTGTGCTATCAGCAAATATGTTAGTTACTCCTATTGAAAATATTACTGTCAATATTAACAAAAATTTAAATAAAGTTTTCTTTATCATAAAAATCCTCCTTTAAATTTTCTATAGTAATTAATCTTCATAATTAATTTTCTATATTTGTTACTATTTTGTAAACTTTATACTGTAAATAGTAGTTGATTATAATTCATTTGTAAAGTGTTTCCATTAAATTTATTACAATTTAGTTACAATAGGACAAGTTAAAATAAAAATTAAATCTTAATAATCATTCAAATTTTAATATTTATATATATTTTCTTATTATTTTAATTTATACAAGCATAAAATTCGCTTCGCTTGAGCGACGTGTCGGCGAACCACTTCATGTCGCCAACGATATATCCTTGCTACCGCTGCAGATGTATCCGAAATGGAAATGAGGATATATCGTTGGCGATAATTTTTTAGCATGGAGGGAGGCTTATATATCATCATCGAGCGGACTATCTATAAAAATTTCTCCTTACTCAAAAAAGTGCCTCATATTTAATGAGACACTTATCTTTACTTAGTTATTAATTTTAATTCAACTGGTATATAATCAGCTATCTTTTCACCGCTTAATACCTTATGGACTGCATTAACTGCAGTTTCACCTATTAGTAATGGTTGTTGTGCAACTGTTGCCGCCATTTTACCTTGTTTAACAGCATCAACTGCATCATCTGTTGCATCAAATCCAACTATCAATACATCTTTCATATTTGCAGCTTCTAATGCTTTTTGTGCACCTAGTGCCATTTCATCATTTTGTGCAAATACTGCATCTATATCTCCTTTTGATTGGATTATATTTTCCATTACTGTAAGACCTTTAGTTCTATCAAAGTCTGCACTTTGCTTAGCTACTAAATTGAATCCACTTTTTCTTATCCCATCGTCAAACCCTTGACCTCTATCTCTAGTAGCTGAAGATCCTGCTGTACCTTCTAGTTCTACTATATTCCCTTTACCATTTAACTTTTCTATTAAGAATTTAGCAGCCATATCTCCACCTGCTACATTGTCAGATGCTATATGAGATACTACTTTACCACCATTTGCAACTCTATCTACTGTCATAACTGGTAAATTTGAATTGTTTGCAATCATTACTGATGCTATAGCTGAATCTGAATCAACTGGGTTTAAAAGTACTATATCAACATCTTTAACAGTTAAGTCTTCCATGTTTGATACTTCTTTTGCCGGGTCGTTTTGAGAATCTAAAACCACAACATCATATCCTAATTCTTTTGCTCTTTTTTCTATTCCCGATTTTAAATCTACGAAAAATGGGTTGTTTAATGTAGATACTATTAAACCTATTTTTTGTATTCCATCATCTTTTGGGCTACATCCAACTAACAAACTAGATGCTAATATTGTCGTCATTATTATAGAAAGAAATTTCTTCATTTTATTTCCTCCTACTTGTTTTTTCTATCTAAAAGTACAGCTATTAATATAACTACACCTTTCACCATCATTTGATAATAAGATGATACATCTAATAAGTTAAGTGCATTACTTAATACACCCATTATTAAAGCACCAACTATTGTTTTGCTTATTTTCCCTTTACCACCAGTTAAGCTAGTTCCACCAAGTACAACTGCTGCTATTGCATCTAGTTCATAACTATTACCTGCTGTTGGTTGTGCTGAATATAATCTTGAAGTTATTATTATACCTGCAACCGCTGCTAATATACCACTTATTGTGTATACTGCTATTTTTATTTTATCAGTGTTAAGTCCTGATAGTTTTGCTGCATCTTCATTTGATCCTAATGCATAAGTATGTCTACCCATTGTAGTGTTATTAAGTACATAACCACAAACTAAAAATACTACTATCATTATTATTGCTGGTGTTGGTATTCCAAATATACTTCCACCACCTATTTTTCCAAATGCAACTGCTAAATCTCCACTTCCAAGTGTTATTGGCTTACCATCTGTAAACACTAAAGTTAAACCTCTAAATACAGTCATTGTTGCAAGTGTAGCTATAAATGGTTGAAGTTTACCTTTAGATATTATAAATCCATTTAAAAATCCTACAACTGCTCCTATTGCTAAAGCTACTATTATTGCTATTATCATGTTAGTTCCTGATACTAACATACTTGCACAAACTGCGCCACTTATAGCAAGTATTGAACCTACTGATAAGTCTATTCCACCTGTTAGTATTACAAATGTCATACCAGCTGCTATTATAGCATTTACTGATGTTTGTCTTAATACGTTAAATATATTTTTAGTAGTTAAAAATGATGGACTTAATATCGATACAACTACTACTAATAAAGCTAATGCTATTAAACTTCTGTATTTATCGAAAAATTCTTTTTTATCTATTATTTTCTTTGTATTTTGTTTCATAGCTTGCGATGTCATGCTATATTGCCTCCTTAGTTTCTACTGCACATTTTAATATGGCTTCTTGGCTTGCGTCTTTTATATCAAATTCTCCAGTAACTCTTCCTTGACTAAGTACTAATATTCTATCACTTAATCCTAATATTTCTGGCATTTCAGAAGATATCATTATTACTGCTTTACCTTGAGATTTGAATTCATTTATTAAATCATATATTTCTTTTTTAGCACCAACGTCAACCCCTCTAGTAGGTTCATCAAGTATTAATACTTCTGGGTGTATCATTAAAGCTTTTGCTATTGCAACCTTTTGTTGATTACCACCACTTAAGTTTCTTATTAATTGTTCTTTGCTTGGTGTTTTTATATTTATTCTTTCTATATAAGAGTCAACTCTCTCATTTTCATGTTTTTTATCGATTATTAATCCTTTGCTTATTCTGTTTAATGATGATAAAGTCATATTTTCTCTTACTGATAAATCAACTAATAATCCATCACCTTTTCTATCTTCACTAACATAAGCTATTCTATGTAATAATCCTTCTTGAGCACTTTTGTGGTTTAATTCTTTTCCATTAAGTATTATCTTACCACTTTCCTTTTTAAAATGACCGTATATAGTTTTTGCAAGTTCACTTCTTCCTGCTCCCATAAGACCTGCTATACCAACTACTTCTCCAGCTCTAACCTCAAAGTTTATATTACTTACATATTCATTATTTAAGTTTTCAACTTTTAATATAGTTTTTCCAGGTGTTATTTCAACTCTTGGGAATTGATCTGTAAGCTTTCTACCTACCATCATTTCTATCATTTTATCTTCATCTAAATTAGATAAATCTTCACTACCTACATATTTTCCATCTCTAAGAACAGTTATATAATCACATACTTCAAAGATTTCCTTTAATCTATGTGATGTATATACTATAGCTTTACCTTCTGATTTTAATTCTTCTATAACTTTAAATAAACTTTGAGTCTCCGTTTCAGTAAGAGCATCTGTTGGTTCATCCATTATTATTATTTTTGCATCTAAAGATAATGCTTTTGCTATCTCAACCATTTGTTGCTCACCTAAACTTAGTTTTTCAACTAAGTCTCT
>NZ_CATXCO010000195.1:0-4362 GCF_958366745.1 uncultured Romboutsia sp. | reverse complement strand
TAAAAATATGAATAAATAACAAGAGTCTAGCTCTTGTTATTTATTATTTCTGATATATATTCGCAGATTTTATCTGGATGTATTGACTTTTTAAATTCACTCATATTATCTTTCATAAAACGCATTAATGGTTCAAATTCATCATCAACTATTTTAGTAAATATATCTTCTAAATCTTTTTCGTCATTATAAATTAAGCCAATTCCTTTATCAATTATGAATTTAGCATTTTCTATTTCTTGACCTACTTTAGGAGATTTAACTATAACTGGAGTGTTAGCATATATGGCCTCGAATAAAGTAGCACCTCCAGGCTTTGTTATTATCAAGTCACTTTCTTCTAATAATTCATACATATTATTTACAAATCCTAAAACTTTAAGTGGCTTTTTTTCTGTAAGTTTGCTATATAATTTAGAGTTACTACCTGTAACTATTGTAACTTCTAAATTTTCTTTATGATCTTCAATAAAATTATCTATCCAATACATAAATTCTTCACTTACATCAAATAAACCTCTACCACCACCAAGTAATAATAATTTATATTTTCCTGGGGTTATATCTTTACTACTAACATTAAAGTTTTTACTGATTGGTACACCAGTTACTTTAATTTTACTAGGGTGTATACCTTTTTGTACAAATCTATTTTTTATTTCACAAGAAGGAACAAAGTACATATCTGTATTAGGGTAAACCCATTCTAAACTATCTACAACATCAGTTATAACAGTTAATGTAGGGATATTTATATGATTGTACTTCTCTCTGAAATTATAAACACAAGCGGCTGCAAGTGGGAATGTAGATATAATTAAATCAGGATTAACTTTAAGTATGTATTCTATAAGCTTAGGTGTATATAATTTATGTGCTATATCATGTCTAGGGTCAAAAGATTTTTTTAAATAATAATAGTAATTGTATAATCCAGGTGTATACTTAGTATTATTTTCATAAAGCTTAACCATAGGTTTATTCATAATAGGAAGGCTAGCATCTATAAAATTTTCAATAAGTATATTTGAATCACTGTATTCTTCAAGAATATAATCCTTTATAGCTTTTGCAGCACTTATATGACCTGCTCCAAATTGAGCTGTAAGAATTAATATTGTTTTATTATTAATGCTCATTGACCATTCTCCTTAAATTTCCAAATATATTAATTATAGTATTATACCTCTATAGAATATTTTAGGCAATAGTAATGAAAGTTATTATTAAAATAAAGGAAATATTTATTGAAAGTTGAAAAATATATAAGAGGTGGTGTGGATGGAGAATATATCTAAAGAGGTTGAATCGAATGATATAAAAATAGATAAATTTTTTGAAGTAGCGAAGGTTATAATATATTCTATAATAGGGATAGTAGTATTTTTTATACCTGTTACTATAGATAATCAAACAAAAACTATACTACATCATATTACATATAAACTACAAGTAAATTATAGAGGCTTGTTACAACTTTGTACAATAGTATATATAACAATAGGAGTTATTAAATCAACATTGTCAAAACATAAAAGTAACTTAAAGAAAATATATTCATACTTTAGTATATTTAGTATATTTATAGTAATAAGTATATTTTATGATAAATACTCAATAGTATTATTAGATGATAATATATCTTTAATACTAGAGGAAACTATATTAAATTTGATTACATTATTACCATTAAGCGCTATATTTATGCCATTTATATTGGACTTTGGTCTTATGGATATAGTAGAGGCTTATTGTCATAAATTAATGAAAAAATTATTTAATTTAAGCGGTAAGAGTGTATTAAATATAATTATGTATATATTCAATGACTGCTTTTGTGGTTATTTTATGACAAACTTACTATATAAAAAAGGCCAAATAAGACAAAGGGAAGCCTGTATTATACTATTAAACTTTTCTATAGCATCAGTTTCAATTAGCAATTATATAGCAGAAGAACTTAATATAAATAAGGTAAATTTTTTTATTTTATCTATGTTTATATTGATTTTAGTAAACACTATATTATGCAGAACTTATCCAATAAATAAAAAGAAAAAATCATACTATGTAAAGACTAATTATAAAGAGTCATATTTTAAAAGTGATAAATTAATCAATTCTATAAATAAGCATATTCAGAATAAAGAAGATATAAATATATTCAAATCTATGATAAAAAATTTTGAAGAATCAATACACATAATAATTAGATTGATTCCTAACTTAGTACTAATAATGTATTTAGGGAATATAATAATAAATAATATAAATATTATATATGATTTAAAAGTTGTTTTTTCTTATATTTTAGAAATTTTAAGATTTGATAATATAGATGAAATAAGTGTATTTTTAGTAAATGGATTTTTTAATGATGTAATAGCAATAGACTTATTAAAAAAAAATATAGGATATACAAGTAAATTATTAATAGGAATAATATGCATATTAAAGTGTACAAGCATAACTACTAATATTTTATATTTAGAGACTACGAATATTCCTATAAATAAAATTGAATTTTTAATTTCATATATATTAAGAATAATATTAATTCTACTGATATCATATATGATAATTTATTTATACAGTATATATACAATTTAAAAATAGAGGAGGATAATATGGAAAATAATTATTTTGATTCAAAAATATTAGAAGAAATTTTAAATATTCCAAGTCCAACAGGATATACAAAAGATATGTTAAATTACCTACAGAAAGAATTAAATGATATGAATGTAGAGTATAAAATATCTAATAAAGGAGCCTTACTTGCAAATATTAAAGGAAAAGATTCGAATAAAAGTATAACATTTTCAGCACATATAGATACATTAGGGGCAATAGTATCACAAGTAAAGTCTAATTCACGTTTATCTATTAATCAAATAGGTGGATATATGATGAATTCAGTAGAAGGGGAGAATGTAATTATTCATACAAGAAATGGTAAAAAGTATGAAGGTACTTTACAAACAATAAAACCATCTGTTCATATTGATGGAAATGACGCTAAGGATTTAAAGAGAGAATGTAAAAATTATGAAATAGTCATAGATGAACAAGTAAGTAAACCTCAAGATGTGTATAATTTAGGAATAGAAGTAGGTGATATAGTATCATTTGATACTAGAACAAAGATAACTAAATCAGGTTTTATAAAATCAAGATATTTAGATGATAAGGCATCTGTATCAGCTATATTACATGTAATAAAATACATAAAACTAAATGATATAAAACCTAAATATGATATAAATTTTTTATTCAGTAATTATGAAGAAGTTGGTCATGGTGCATCAAGTTTTATTCCAGACAATACGGTAGAATTCATAGCAGTAGATATGGGATGTCCAGGTGAAAATCAAAACTCATCTGAGTATGACATTTGTATATGCACTAAAGATTCAAATGGGCCTTATGATTATGAATTAATAAATAAACTTGTAGACGTGTGTAAGGAAAATAATATCAATTATAAATTAGATACATACCCAAATTATGGTTCGGATGCTACTGCAGCATTAAAAGCTGGAATGGATGCTAGATTTGCTTTAATAGGTCCTGGTATTTTTGCATCACATGGATATGAAAGAACGCATATAAGTTCTATAATAGAGACTGAAAAATTAATAATAAGTTATATAAAATAACATCTTGATTTAAATTTTTAGAAAAAAAATATATATTATGATATAATAATATTAAAAGTTAAGGCAAAAGAGGTATTCTAATGTATAAATTAACTATAATATTATTTATAATTTTTTTAACTTTGTTTAATACAGCATGTACTTTGGAAAATGAAGTAAAGGAAAGTAGTTCTATTGAAACTAATTCTTCTTCAATGATTAATGAAGAAGCTAAACTAAAGGACAAGTCAATTCAAAACAAACAGACTAAGAAAACATCTAGTACAGTAGAAATACCTATAACTTTAATGCAAGATTATATTAAAGAAGATAAACAAGTTAAATACTTACAAATTGAAGCAAATACAACTTTAGAAGAAAAAGTTAATAAAGTAGTAAGTGTTATTTCTAGTGAATGTTTTAGTAATCTTCCTATGAAGGTTAAAATTTATGGAAATGATATTGCAAAAATAGAGTTATTAGAGTTTGATGAGAGTTTAAATAAAAGAGTATCTTGGAAAGAAGATTATTTAAATGAAGATATTAAAGAACAGACATTAAAAGTTTTATTAGAAAATATACTTCAAGAAGAGTACAAAGGACAATGGATAGAAAAAGTACAACTATATTATGAAGGTGAATTATTATCTTTAAATTAAAGCAGTATTAGATATTAGTAATAATCTAATACTGCTTTTTTAATTCATTATAATGATAAATAATA
>NZ_CATXCO010000194.1:0-4417 GCF_958366745.1 uncultured Romboutsia sp. | reverse complement strand
ATATTTTTAATATTTAAAATTTTTATATAATAATCTCATAAGAAAAACATAAGGAGTGAAAAAATGATAATAAGATTAAAAAACGACATCGGTATGGTAAAAGAAGCAAAAATCGGTTTTAGCTTCACAACATTTTTCTTTGGACCATTTGTGCCAGCACTAAGAGGAGACTGGAAATATGCAGGTATAATGCTAGTATGTGCAATTATAACATCTGGAATATCTACACTAGTATTTCCGTTTGTATACAATAAACTTTATATAAAAGAATTGTTAATGAAAGGATTCTTACCAGCATCAGACAATGATAGAAACATATTAGTAGAAAAAGGATTTATTGTATCGAGTAAGGATGTAATAAGCGATAATATATAAAGATTGATAAAGGAGAAAACATAATGAATAGTCAAACGAAAGATTCTATACAAAAACTTGAGCATATAGAAAGTAGACTAAAACTAGCCAATGAAGCAGTAGAACTTATACATGAATTTGAAGAAATAGTAAGCGAAATTGGAATTAGTATAATGAGAGAAGTATCTATTAATGAAGAGAAACTTACAATAAAAGCAATTGACCCAAATGATAATGATTTAGAACTTGAATTATATGAAGTAGCAACAGTATACAGAAGTATTATTGATGGTTGTGGTCCCTGTGGAGGAATATTTGAAGAAGAAATTGACTTTAGAATAGATGATATAGAGGATGATTATAAAAATAAAAGTAAAGAAGAATTTTTAAATTATGTTGGACATTTATACTATGCAAAATATAGATGTATAGAAATATACGACAGATTACAAGATATTGAAGATGAAGCTTAGATTAAAATAGGTGTCGAGAAAATCGACAGTGTATATTTAGACGAAATATAGTAATAAAAACCGTTGGTTATTAAACTAACGGCTTTTATTTTATTAAAATTAATTTTTATGTAAAGTTTACCCAAAAATCTACGTATACATAAATATGTACAGACTACATATTGTGAAAAATTCAGAAAATTATTAAAATAGTAACGTAAATATTTAAGGAGCGACAACAAGAGATGAAAAGCAACGAAATTAATAATAATATTAAATTTTATATATTTTTAGAGGTTCTAAAGAAATATTCAAATATAAATCCACACGAAGAAATATCAAAAGAAGTAAAAAAAACAAAGTTAAATCATATGATATTATCTGTAAAAGAAATAAATGAAAAAATGAAAACTGAAATATATGAAAGAATGAATATAGAACTACAACAAGATCTTGACAGAAGAACTATATATCAATATGTTGATGATTTAAAAGAATTGGGATTTGAAATTACTACATATAAAGATAATAAAATTGGATACGCACTAGTAACTAAAGACATAGAGCGTTATGAATTAAGAATACTAGTTGATTCTCTATCAGCAAATAGATTTATGACTAAGAAAAAAACTGCAGAATTAATTGGAAAACTATGTAAGTTTCAAAATGAATATGCAGGATATGATTTCTACAAGCAAGTATCTATACCTGATAGAGCTAAATCTATAAATGAAGGAATTCTAAATAATATAAATAGTATAGACGCAGCTATAAGTAGAGGAAAAAAAATTACATTTAACTATTGTGATTATAATTATAAAAAAGAATTAGTATATAGAACATATAAAGATAGCGAAGATAAAAAACAATACACAGTAACACCAATAGGACTTATATTAAAAGAAGACCATTACTATTTAGTTACAACTCACAATAAATATAATGACTTAACAAATTACCGAGTTGATAGAATGAAAGATGTAATTGTACTAGACGAAGATGGAAGATCATTAAAAGAAATTAAAGGATATGAAGATGGAAAGTTTAATGCAGCTATATATGCTAAGAAAAACTTTAAAATGTTTTCAGGAGATGACTGTGAAGTAGTTTTAAGAATTAATAAGAACTTACTTAATTTAGTTATAGATGAACTAGGTGATGATGTTAAGTTACATAAGATAGATGATGACACTTTCCAAGCAAGGTTTAACGCACAGTACGGTACAGGTCTTACTAAGTGGGTTTTACAGCTAGGAGCAGATGCTAATGTTATAAGTCCTCCTGAACTTAGAGATGATGTAAGAAAGAGTTTAGAAGATATGATTAAGTTATATAGATAGGGAGAGTTATTAATGTCAATAAGAGGACGGAAACCTAAAAAAGAAAGTTTAGGAACATCATTTATAATAGAAAAAGTACCAGGTCTTAAAAGAATATCATGTAGCAATTGTATTAATTATAATGTTGATAAATCATGTGATGTAAAGCATGTTTTAATGAGCGAAATAGGGTATGATTATTGGAAACAATGTAATCAATTTGAATTAAGTAATGAATTTGATACAGAAGAAAATAGAGCATTAGCAGAAAGAACAAGAAAAAGAATAGAAAAAACTTATAAGATAGATAAAAATAAACAGGACAAAAAAAGAAAGAGTAGAGGAAATTCTGTTAAGGTAATAAAAGTAAAGAATGTAAAAAATAATAATGGCAAAAAAGTTATATCAAGGTTAACTGTACAACAAAGAAAGAAAAGTGGGGAAAGTTACCAAAAGGTTGCACAACATTTTGGAGTTAATAAAGAATTAATTAGAAAGATTGATTTAGGATTTTATGGACCGGGATATATAAATGAGTAAATAAAAATAGAGATAAGACTTTAATCATGTATATATATATAGCAGAAATCAGGAGGGAAGAAATGTTAAAAGGTAAATATACAAGATCAGAATTAGGAGTAAAACGTGGAAATATACAATGGAAAGTAAAAGTAAATAATGAAACGTTATTATTTGTAAATGAAGGAATGAATAATAAACCAGAGTCAAATTACATATACAGTAATCACTTAGATAGAGAAAATAATGTACTATATATGTGTAGAGATTGTGGAGGGGAGTGGGTAAAAAAGCTATTAAAAGATATAAGTGATACTAATGTAAGAATTTTTTATAGAAATAATAAAAAGCCTATATGGAGTGAATTTATATATGATAATATTATAGAAATAGAAACTGGATTTAAAGCGATAGGCAATAGTAGTAAATAATAAATATTAGGGAGAGAAATATGAATATATTACAAAGAGGATTAAAAAAAGAAGAAATAGCACAAGCAAAAAGATATATGAGATGGTATAGAGTAATAGATAATGAAATGAGACTATTTGTAAATCTAGGACTTGTAACAGATAAGGGAGAAATAGCTAATACAATAGATTACAAAAACAATAAAGCATACTTATGTATGGCAGATTTAGAATATAGTAAGAAATTCTATAATAAAAATAAACACTATAAAGTAAGATTATATGCTAAAAATGATGAAAAAAGCTTATATGATGAATATGAAGTAAAAGATTGGTTTCTAAGTGAAAAAGGATTAGAATTAGACTTAGCATAAAATATACTACTTACTAAAAGTAATTATATTTATAAGTATCAAAAAATAAGGGGAATTAAAATATGAAAGACAATACATACATATTCATATGCAACAATGACAAATGGAATTCTTTGACAATGTAAAAAAGGAAGGACATATAGAACCATGGAAATGCACTAAAAGCGTAAAACTAGGGGACAAGTTCTACATACACCTAGGTGGAAATAGCATAAAAGAAAAAGGCATAATAGCAACAGGAACAGTAGTAAGTGAATCATACATAGACATAGAAGAAGATGGTTTAGTAGCAGATTTACAAATAGAAAAAATCTTTGACAAGCCAGTTTTAAAATTCAAACAAGGAATGTATCAAGTTCAAGGAAGCTGTGCAAGACTTAGAGAAGAAATAATTGAAGAAATAGAAAAAGCTATAGAACTTAGTTTAGCTGAAAATATATAAATTAAAATACCTTTATTTTTATAAAGGTATTTTTTGATATAATTAAATATATAAAATACACTTTAAGGAGATTCATAATGGGAAGAAGTTGGGAAACTATAGAAAAGAAAAATCTTAATCATAACAACTTAGATCAAGAAGCAATAGACTTTATAAATACAATAAAAAATACAAGTATGAGTAAAAGCTACAAAATACCTTTACTATGGGCAGTTTATAATAACGGAAATATAAAGATAAAAATAGATGAAGATGACATATATAATTCCTTTAAAAAATTCTATAGCAATAAAGAAAATGCAAAAGACTTACAAGGTCAAAAAAGCACACAAGGATATGAAAACTGGGGTAAAAAAGAATATGTAAAACTAGCAAAGGACAACCCTATAAAACACCTAGTAGATAAAACAGCACAATACTTCCATAAAGAAAATGATATGTTATGCTTATCAGAAAATTTACAACAGTATATACATCAAAATGAATTTATAGAAGAATTTAAATATGCAATACAAAGTCTAGAAAATAGATACTTTAAAAGAAACTA
>NZ_CATXCO010000193.1:0-4445 GCF_958366745.1 uncultured Romboutsia sp. | reverse complement strand
GAGCCACTGCGTGGGCGAAGCATTTCAAAATCTTTTTTACGCTCAAAACCAGTTGATTGATATTACTTACATTCAGAAGTTATCCACATTTTTTTAAATATTATAATATCCTTAAGCGTAAAAAAGTTATGAGAAGATATCTTCTCATAACTTTTACATTTTTTAATAAAATTTACTTTTTAAAATACCTACTGCACAACCAATTATTCTTACATCATCTATTGGCATTGCAATTGGTTCGTACTTATTATTTTCTGGAGATAATATAGCATATTTTCCGTCTATATTTATTCTTTTTATCGTTGCATATCCATCTATATCGACAGCAACTATTTCTCCATTATATACTGCATCTTGCTTTTTTATAACGACTAAATCACTATCATGTATGTTGGCATTTATCATACTATCTCCATTTATCTTTAGCATAAATGTATCTTTTGATGATTTTACTAGCCAACTTGGAAGATAAAAGCTACCTTCTATTTCGTCATTTATATAAATCGGCATACCTGCTGCTATTTCACTATATACAGGTATTTTAGTAACATCTTCTTCTATTTCATTATCTTCAAATATTATTTCTTCTATTTTACTAGGGTCTCTTTGAAAATTAATTTTTCTTCCCTTTTTTAAATCTATATACTCATAACTTTCAATAAATAATGAAAGTTCCATTTGAAAACTTTTCATCTATTAATCCCCTTTCTTAGGTTTATTTATACCTATTTATTTATCTATTTAAACATATATCATAATCAAATTCTTATTATATACATATTAATACTTCTATTATACCTATAAATACATTTTCTGTGGTAATTTATTTATATTTGAGCAAGGATATATCGTTGGTGAAATGAAGTGTTTCGCCGACACGTCGCTCAAACAAAGCGAATTTTTTATAAATAATTATTAATATGATTAAAAATATCACCTTTGGTGTATATACCATATGTAGTGTTTAAATTGCAAACAAACTACTATATATAGTTTTAAAATAACTTGACAAAAGGTGGATTAATATGAATTGGATAAAATTGAATAATCAAGTAATAATTAAGGATAATGAGGGTAAGTATCAACTAGATAAAGATAAAGAAGCTTTAAATAGTTATTTAGATGAATATATTTCTCCAAAGATAAAAAAATTTAATAATTTAGAAGAAAAATTGCAATATTTAATAGAAAATGAATACTATTGCAAAGATACATTAAATAAATATAGCTTAAGCTTTATAACAAATTTATTTGACTTTATAAAAAAACATAATTTTGAATTTAAGTCTTATATGAGTGCAAACAAATTCTACCAAAATTATGCATTAAAAACTAATGACGGTAAAGAAATATTAGAAACTTATAATGATAAAGTATTAATAGTATCTTTAGCATTAGCTGATGGTGATGAGAGCTTTGCATTTGATTTAGCTGAAAAATTAATAAAACAAGAGTTTCAACCTGCTACTCCAACATTTTTAAATGCTGGTAGAAAAAGAGCTGGTGAATTAGTTTCATGCTTTTTATTATCTGTAGAAGATAGTACAGAAGGTATATCTTATGCAATTTCATCAGCAAACCATTTATCTAAAATAGGTGGCGGTGTTGCTTTAAACCTTTCAAGATTAAGAGCATCAAACGAACCTATCAAAAATATTGAAGGAGCTGCTGGTGGTGTAGTTGGTGTAGCTAAAATGTTAGAACAATCATTTTCATATTTTAATCAAATGGGTGCTAGGCAAGGTGCTGGAGCTGTTTATTTATCAGTATTTCATCCTGATTTTGAACTTTTGATGGATACTAAAAAAATAAATGCAGACGAAAAAATAAGACTAGCTTCTCTTTCATTAGGTGCCATTATTCCTGATAAGTTTATGGAACTTGCTGAAAAAAATGAAAAAGCTTATGCCTTTTATCCTCATTCTGTATATAAAAAATATGGTATCAACTTTGATGATATTGATATTAACGAGTGGTATGATAAATTAGTAAATGATAATGATATACGAAAAAAAGAAATAAATCCAAGACAAATGTTAACTAAAATAGCTCAAATGCAACAAGAAAGTGGATATCCATATGTTGTATTTTTAGATACTGCAAATAAAGAACATACTTTAAAGGATGTTGGAAGAATAAAAATGTCAAATTTATGTTGTGAAATATTCCAATATCAAACTCCATCAGATATTAATGGGTACTGTGGTAACAATAATTGGGGCCAAGATATAAGTTGTAATTTAGGCTCTTTAAATATAGCAAATGTTATGGATAATAAAGATATAGAAAGAACTGTAAAAACTTCTATTCGTGCATTATCATTTGTATCTGATAAAACTAATATAGATAAAGTTCCAACTGTTAAAAATGGAAATGATTCTTCTCATTCTATTGGATTAGGTGCTATGAATTTACATGGGTACTTAATGAGAGAAAATATATTATATACATCTGATGAAGCTATAGATTTTTCAAATGTATTTTTCGCTATAATAAGATACTACTCTATAAAAGCATCTATGGAATTAGCTATAGATAAAAATGTTAAATTTAAAGGCTTTGAGAAATCTGAATATGCAAAAGGAAATAAAAGTAAAGTTCTTTCAAAATATTATAATGAATCTTTCTTACCAAAAACAGAAAAAGTATCTAAATTATTTGAAGGTATATATATTCCAACTAATAAGGATTGGGCCGACCTTTTAGATAAAGTTAAAATAAATGGTTTATATAATGCTTACTTATTAGCCATTGCTCCTACTCAAAGTATTAGTTATGTTCAAAATGCAACTTCAAGTATAATGCCTATTATGGAACCTGTTGAAGTTAGAACTTATGGTGATTCAACTACTATATACCCTATGCCATTTTTAACTAATGAAAATATGCTATACTATCAATCAGCATATAGAATGGATATGAGAAAGGTTATAGACTTAGTAGCTACTGTTCAAAAACATGTTGACCAAGGTATATCTACAACATTATTTGTCACAGATGATAAAACAACTAGAGATATAGCAAGGTATTATATATATGCATATAAAAAAGGTCTTAAAAGTTTGTATTATACAAGAACTAAAATGACTAGAGAGAATAATGAATGTTTAAGTTGTTCAGTTTAAGGGGGTAAAATATTATGACATTTAATTTAAAAAGAATTCACAAGGCAGTTAACTGGAACAAAGAAGATGATGGCTTTACACAAGCGTTTTGGGAACAAAATGTTAAGCAGTTTTGGCTTCCCGAAGAAATATCTGTATCTAAAGACTTAAAATGTTGGAGTATGCTAAGTGAAAAAGAAAAAGAATTATATAAAAAGGTATTGGCAGGGCTTACATTGTTAGATACAAAACAAGGAAATAATGGAGTACCATCTATGATGAATTTAACAGAAAACTTACAAAGAAAAGCTGTTTTATCATTTATGGGTACAATGGAAGAAATTCATGCAAAGAGTTATTCATCAATATTTATGACATTACTTTCTAATGATCAAATAGATGAATTATTCAATTGGATAGAAAATG
Organism: uncultured Romboutsia sp.; assembly: GCF_958366745.1. Taxonomy (NCBI): domain Bacteria; kingdom Bacillati; phylum Bacillota; class Clostridia; order Peptostreptococcales; family Peptostreptococcaceae; genus Romboutsia; species uncultured Romboutsia sp. Next base: position 915 of record NZ_CATXCO010000193.1, on the reverse strand, counting down.
AACCAACTTTACAGAGAAAAGCTGATTTAATATTAGCTCAATATGAAAATACTAATGACAATGAAAGCTTATATCTTTCTATGGTAACTAGTGTATTTTTAGAAAGTTTCTTATTTTACTCTGGATTTTTCTATCCTCTATACTTAGCAGGACAAGGAAAAATGGTTGCTAGTGGTGAGATAATATCCTTAATACTTAGAGATGAGTCTTTACATGGCAAATATATTGGACTTTTGGCTCAAGAATTATTTAATTCTTTTGATAAATATAAAAAAAGTGAATTAAAAAATAAAGCTTATTCTATATTTGAAAGTCTTATGGAAAATGAAATTAACTATACTAAGACGATTTATGATGGAACTGGTTTTACTAATGAAGTTATAAACTTCTTAAAGTACAATGCTAATAGAGCATTAGAAAACTTAGGCTTTGAAAGCTATTATGAAGTTTCAGATATAAATCCAATAGTTTTAAATGGTTTAAGTACAGAAACTAAATCTCATGACTTCTTCTCTACTAAAGGTAATGGATATCAAAAAGGTATTTATGAAGAGTTAGAAGATGAAGATTTTATAATATAAATTACATTAGATAAATAAAAATCCTAAAGATTTACAATAAATCTTTAGGATTCTTATTTTATCTGTATTATAAAAATTAAATAAGCTAATGATTCTATTATATTATTATATCCCTACTTGTTGTTTTTTAACCATGTTATAGCACTGTGAGCATGTATAGCAGCTCCAGTTGGTAATATATCTTCATTGAATACTACTTTTGAGTTATGCATTGGAACACCGAATTCTTCATTTTCATTCTTAGCTCCAGCACCTAATATGATGTATAAGCTTGGCACTTCATATGAATAAGATGCGAAGTCCTCAGAACCCATTCCGCCACCTTCAAATACGA
>NZ_CATXCO010000192.1:0-4473 GCF_958366745.1 uncultured Romboutsia sp. | reverse complement strand
TTAGGATATCCTGTTTGACTAGAAAGTATAGATGTTGGAAAAGGGCAGCATTGAACCTTTAATGCTGATATTATAGGCAAAGCAACTGATAATGAGCATCTACCAATTCCTGATAAATCATTTATTGCAGCTATTTTTTTCAAATTATATAGCACCTCCGTAAATTTTAAAGAAATTATATGTAATTTATATAACTATATAATTATACAATATATCTAAAAAAAATATAAACTAAATGAAAAATAGTTATTTATTTTATAAATTTATTTGGACATAATAATAGCAAATATAAAAGAAATTATAATATGAAGTAGATGTACTATTTATTAGGAGGTGTGACTTTGAGTAGGCTTAAATTTAAAAATAAGTACATTAAAATTATAGTTATGTCTTTATGTTTAATTTTACCTTTAGGTTTGGGGTCAATAATATATAAATTAAATTCAAAGGTAAGTGAAATAGAAGCTATAAAGATAGATGAAGATGATCAAATAAAACAACAATATCAACTTCTTTTACAAAATCTATTTGATTATAGAAACAAAGCTATATTAGAACAAAATGAAGAGATATTAAAGGAACTTTATGATACTGATAAAAAGACAGGGCTTTGGGCCTATGAACATGAAGTAGAAAAAATGAAGTATTTAAAAAATTGGTCTAGTAAGCAAGGGGTAACTTTTAACGATATAAAGACTAAAGTAAAAATAAGAAAAGTAAAGGAAAAAGAAACTGATTTATATGGAATAATATGTAATGTTGCTACAGATTATAATTATTCTTATGAAAATGAAAAAGATGTAAAAAATATATTTAGAATAGGTACAGAGCATTATCTAAATGTAAAAATAAAAGATAATCAATATATTATAACCAAAGAATGGTATACTGACCCATTTGCAGATTCTTTAAATTTAGAGAATATTAAATCTGATGATATAAGAAGTTATATACTAGCTCAACAAAAACCTGACATTCAATTAACACAAGAACAACAAAAGGCTATAGATTATGCTCATAGATATTGTGGAGTTTCAACCGAAGAAGAATATGAGTTTAAGTTTAATAGAGAGTATAAAAATTTTAATCCAGACGGAGGCGATTGTGCAAACTTTGCATCACAAATAATGTATGAGAGTGGAAGATTTAAGAAAAATTCTATATGGAACTATAATAATCGTGATGGAACAAAGGCTTGGGTAAATGCGCAAGGGTTTAAAAATTATATATTAAATAGTGGTAGAGGTAGTTTAATATGTAAAGGTTCATATGAAGAAACGTATAAGGAATCTTATAATTTAAGACCAGGAGACTTTGTAGCATATGAAAAAGGTGGAAGAATAACGCATGTATCTACAGTAACAGGAATGGATTCTAAAGGATATCCTTTAGTAACTTGCCATAATACTGATAGGCTATTAGTACCATGGGATTTAGGTTGGAGTAATAAAACTATAAGATTCCACTTAATAAGAGTTCATTACTAAATTTCAATAAATGTTATAAATTAATTAATATTTGACAAAGATATGTATGTATGATAAAGTAGTAATAAGGTTACAATAATTGTAGCTAAATAATTGTGTTTTTTTTAGGAGGATTTATCAATGAAAACTGGTGTAGTTAAATGGTTTAACAACGAAAAAGGATTTGGATTTATATCTGTAGAAGGTGAAGGAGATGTTTTCGTACATTTCTCAGCTATAACTGGTGAAGGATACAAGTCTTTAGAAGAAGGACAATCAGTTCAATTCGACGTAGTTGAAGGAGCTAAAGGTCCTCAAGCTGCTAACGTAGTTAGATTATAATCTAAAGTTCATATATATTAGTAATTCTAGTAATATGTGAAACACAGCCGCCTATAAGCGGCTTTTTTAATTTGAATAAATTTTCATATAAATATATTTAAATTTAAAAATAGCATTAAATGTGTTAAAATTAACTTAGAAAAGACATTTGAATATACCATATGGATTAAAAATTTAATTAGCATATATTATATATGAGTATATGGAGGTATAAATAGTGAATATATTATTTTTTTTAACACCAAAAAGTGAAGTGGCATACATATACGAAGACTATACAATGAGACAAGCTTTAGAGAAGATGGAGTATCATAGATATTCATCTATTCCAATTATAAATAAAGATGGGAAGTACGTTGGGACAATCACTGAAGGAGACCTGTTATGGACTATAAAAAATGAACTTTCTCTAGATTTAAGAGCTATAGAAGATATCCCAATAACAGATGTTAAGAGAAGAAAAGATAATAGACCTGTGTCTATAGATGCTAATATAGAAGATTTAATATCAAAATCTATGAATCAAAACTTTGTTCCAGTTGTAGATGATAAAGATACATTTATAGGTATAATTAAAAGAAGAGATATTATAGAATATTGTTACGATAAAATAAAAGCCTAGTTATATAACTAGGCTTTTATTATTAAGCATGATACTTAACAGTATCGTTGTATTTAGATTTTAAGTTATTTAATTCTTTATTATAAGCTTCACTTTGCTTTTGATACATTAAACTTCTTTCTATTTCGTTTCTAACTTCTTCGTACTCAGATTCTCCACCAGCTTGTAGATTTTCTAATTTTATTAAGTGATATCCAAATTGAGTTTTAACAGGTCCAGATACTTCACCGTTTTTCATGTTGAATACAGCTTCTTCAAATTCTGGAACCATTTGACCTCTAGTGAAAGTACCTAAATCTCCTCCAGCATCTTTAGATGGGCAAGTAGAGTGAGCTGATGCAGCAGCTTCAAAAGTCATTTCATTGTTATTTATTTTATTTAATATATCATTAGCTAATTCTTCAGAATCTACTAATATATGTTTAGCAGATGCTGATTCAGGTTTATTAAATTTAGACTTATTAGCTTCAAAGAAAGCTTTCTTTTCTTCTTCAGTTAGTGTAACATTAGATAAAACTTTGTTTATAGCATATTGCTTTAACATATTTTCTTCAATTTTTTTCATTTCAGCTTTGAAATCTTCATCATTATGTAGTTGATCTTCTTTAGCTTGCATATAGAATAACTCTTGGTTAACTAAATCTTCTAATAGTTGTTTTTTACCTTCTTCAGTTTGGAAATGCATAGCTTGATATGGATCTAAGCTTTTTAAAGCATTTTCAACGTCTAAATTAGTTATTTCTTTTTCTCCAACTGTAGCTAAAATCTTTTTTTCCATAATAGTAACTCCTTTAGTTTATTAATAGTATCTTTTAATATAAATAATATCAGAAAAAAGAATATATGTCTAATATTTCCAAGAAACTAAAAATTATGTATTAATATCTAAACATTATAACTAAAAGTAATAAGGATGCTAGTATTCCTACAAGACCTTCTTCTATTTTATATTTAAATAGCTTAATATATGATAAATATAAATATATAAATACAAAAATTACTTTTAATGTTAGAAAGAATAGACTAGTAGGAAATAGTAATAAGCTAAATAATGTAAAAATAAATGCAGTTAGAGTGCTTATTCTATAATATAAAGTTATAGATTTTATATTATTATCATTAAAAAATATTATAAGTGGTATGTAAATTAAAGTTGCAATACAATATAATGCTACTAAAATAGATTTTATAAATGGATCAGAAACAAAAATTAATTCATACCAAATTATTGGCCAGAAAGATAGAAATAAAAACTTAAAATAGTTATCCATGAACTTAGTATTTATCATTATAATATATCCTTTCATAGTTATTAAATAATAAATTTTATAGTATAAAATATTAAAATTTATCAAATGTGAAATATTAAATATTTTATATAATATATATTATTATATACGAAAGTAATTAGTCGTAACACATTTTAAATTAAAATAATAATATGGGAGGTAGGGAATATGTACAGATATTATACAAAGGGCGTATGTTCAAAGTCCATTTTAATGGATATAGAAGATGATATATTAAAAGATGTTACATTTGAAGGTGGATGTAGTGGTAATTTAATTGGTATAAAACATTTGATAGAAGGAAAATCAATAGATGAAATTATTGAAGATCTTGAGGATATACCTTGTAAAAATAGAGGAACATCTTGCCCAGATCAGCTTGCTAAGGCTCTTAAAATTTATAAGAAATATGTTCTTAATAAATAAAAAAACTTCTACTTTAAGTAGAAGTTTATTGTTTGTTAACTAATATAGCTATTTTAGCATCTGGATTGTAACTAACTTGAACCATTTGATTTTTCTTAAGGTTTTCGAAATCTTCTCCACCATAAGCTATTTGTAATTTAACAGGAAGTTTTCCTTGTTTTATTATAGCAACATACTCATTTTTGCCTTTTTTCTCAAGATTAATTAAGTTACCTACATAAGGTTTAAAGTTTTGGTATTTCTTGCTACTATTTTTTATGTAGAAATAAGTTCCAATAGCTATTAATATATTTACTAATAATGTAATCCAACCTGATGTTTTAGTTAT
>NZ_CATXCO010000191.1:0-4551 GCF_958366745.1 uncultured Romboutsia sp. | reverse complement strand
TTTAAACTTATGAGTAATGATTTTGAGATTAGTAATTAGAGTAAAATAAATATTTTACGTATAAGTAAATATTAAAACAAATAGAAATCATGAAAATGCATTAAATATATTAGCATTTATAACAAATGATAGATATAATTTAGGATTTGATAATAAATTAATGAGAATATAATTAAAAAAAGTGGCGTCTACAAGGGGGAGTTTGTAGGCGCCATATATACTTATTAGGGGGAGAGATATATAATTTCCGCTCTCAGTAATAAGTATTAACAAATTATTATTTTATATACATTATAATATAAAAAAAACCACCTAAGGGGGGGAGAAATAGGTGGTTTAAAATATGGGGAGAATTTTTATTTATATCCGATCACTAAAATATTTACAGGAGTTTTGTTTTAAAGTTTTAGTTTTATTTAAGAGAAACCTTCAACAAGCTTCTCTTAATATAACATATGTATATTTAGGCGAAATGTGATAATTTTTAAGATAAAAAAAGATTTATTGTATATATTTGTCTAAATTTATCATAGATTTAAATGTATCAAAACCTATAGAATCAATATATGAACCTAAACGTTGTTTATTATTTGCATTATTTGAATATATATTAACTATTTCGTCTACTAATTCTAAAACTTTATCATCAGGAACGTTCATTATAAGCCTATCACCAAGTCTAGGTATTGTTCCGCCTTTTCCTCCAACGAAAACTGTCCATCCTTTAGGAGTTCCCATTAAACCGATATCACGTGTATGGTTATCAGCACAACTATTCGGACAGCCACTAACACCTATTTTTAACTTATTAGGAAGATCCATACCATGGTATCTATCATCAAGCTTTAATCCCATAGATACAGAATCTCTAAAACCTCTCTTACAAAAACTTGTTCCAGGACAAGTTTTTATACTTCTTACACATAGCCCAATTGCAGCACCAGGCTTCATGCCTAAGTCATTCCAAGCACTGTCTATATCATCCTCTTTTAGTCCTACTAAAGCTATACGTTGTGCTGCTGTAATTTTTATTGCAGAAACATTATATTTATCTGCAACATCAGCAAGTTTTCTAAGTTGATCTGATGTAACTAGCCCTGCAGGGATATGAGGTGCTATAGCGTATGTTTCTTTATCTCGTTGGAGTACAGCACCTTTTTCAAGTAAATCTTTCATAAATATACCTCCTTATTTAATATGATATTATTATGTGAAAGGAGTGCATATTTTATCCGAGATATATAATTTTATAGAATACAACATAAACTATGATTATATAAATATATAAATTATAATATATACTGAGAGAAAAATATAATTTGAATACTGATTATATAAAGTGCAAAATATAATATAAGAAATTATAGGAGTTTATATTATTTACCAAACACAGTTAAGTATGATATAATCTATTACAATTAAAATAAAAAATTAGGAGTGTGGTAAAGGTTGGATTCGACCGGTATTTTGATTCAAACTATAGCATTAGTGATACTACTTATAGGATCAGGTTTTTTCTCTGCATCAGAAACATCACTAATGTCATTAAGTAAAATAAGAATAAGGCATATGCAAGAAGAGGGCGTTAAGGGAGCAAAGCTAGTTGCGAGCTTAATAGAGGACTCAAATAAGTTATTAAGTACTATATTGGTTGGAAATAACGTTGTAAATATAGCAGCAACATCTATATCTACATCCTTATTTATGACATTGCTTGGAAGTAATGGTGTACCTGTAGCTACTGCAGTAATGACAGTTTTAGTATTATTATTTGGAGAAATAACGCCTAAAACTATAGCTGCTAATAATTCTGAGAAAGTTGCTATCTTTGTATCAAGGCCAATAAAGGTAATTATATTTATATTAAAACCTGTAGTATGGGTATTTAACCTAGTTACAGGAGTAATATTTAAAATATTAGGTGTAAAAGATAAAAGCAATCAGCCATATATAACTGAAGAAGAATTAAAAACTATGGTAAATGTTGGTCATGAAGAGGGAGTTCTTGAAATAGAAGAAAGGGAAATAATCAACAATGTATTCCAATTTGGTGATATGCAAGCTAAAGAAGCCATGGTACAAAGGTTAGATATGATAGCTATAAATAGCGAAGATAAATATGAAGAAATAATAGAAATTTTTAAAAGTGAAAAGTTTAGTAGAATGCCTGTATATAATGAATCTATAGATGATATAATAGGTATTTTAAATATAAAAGACATAATCTTTTTAAGTGATGAAGAAATACAACAATTTAATATAAAAGATTATATAAGAGAGCCATTCTTCACATATGAGTTTAAAAAAATAACACAATTACTTGAAGAAATGAAAATAGAAAAAAGTCAAATGGCTATAGTTGTAGATGAGTATGGAGGAACAGCAGGACTTATAACTATAGAAGATTTGGTTGAAGTAATAGTTGGCGATATAGAAGATGAATATGATGAGGAAGAAGAAGAAATACAAGTAATAAAAGAAGATGAATACATTGTAGACGGAAGTATAAAAATTACAGATGTAAATGAACTCATAGGTGTAAGATTAGAATCAGAAGAATTTGATTCTATAGGAGGATATATAATAGGACATCTAAGACGCTTACCTGAAGAAAATGAAGTAATCGAGGTAGATAATATAAAATTCTGTATAGAAAGTTTAGATAAAAATAGAATAAAAAAGGTAAGAATTTTCACATAAAATAAAACACTATATAGTGTTTTATTTTTTTACACTTAAAGATATTATAATACTTTAAAAATGTATATGACTTCTGAATTTAAGCAATACCAATCAACTAGTTTTGAACATAAAAAGATTTTGAGTAACGGACAAAGTCGTTGGTGATATAAAGTATTTTGCTGACGCATTGCTCAAAATAAGTAAACTTTTTATTTTTAGGAATTATTAATTGATAATAAATAGATAATATAAATAGATTTGATTATTAAAGTAGCACAAATATACACTATGTATTAAAACTAGATATACTTTAATATAGTATTATAATATAATGGTTATAATAAGCTTTATATACAAAATTTAACAGTAAATATAAAGGAAGGGTTGAATATGAGAGAAAAGGTAGTTCAAAGATTTTTAAAATATGTTACTTTTGATACAACTGCAAATCCTAATAATTCAAATTGTCCATCAAGCGAAGGACAAAAAGTATTTGCTAATTATTTAGTAGAAGAACTTAAATCTTTAGGATTAGAAGATGCACATGTTGATGAAAATAGTTATGTCATGGCAACATTAAAAGGAAATACAGAAGGTGTAGAAACTATAGGATTTATATCACATTTAGATACAGCACCAGATGTTACTGGTAAAAATGTTAAGCCTAAGATAATAAAAAATTATGATGGCAAAGATATAGTTTTAAATGAAGAATTAAATATAATAACATCATCTAACGATTATCCTGATTTGAAAAAATTTATAGGTGAAGATTTAATTGTTACAGATGGGACAACATTGCTAGGTGCAGATGATAAGGCTGGTATATCAGAAATAGTTACTGCAATAGAGTATTTAGTAAATAATCCAGAAATAAAACATGGGGATATAAAAATTGGATTTACACCAGATGAAGAAATAGGTAGAGGTGCAGACTTATTTAATGTTGAAAAGTTTGGTGCAAAGTATGCATATACTATTGACGGTGGGATAATGGGAGAACTTCAATATGAAAACTTTAATGCAGCAGGAGCTACGATAACTATACAGGGAAGAAATGTACATCCAGGGGCAGCAAAGAATAAGATGATAAATGCTTTACATATAGCGGCAGAAATATCACAAATGTTCCCTCAGAGTGAGAGACCAGAGACTACAGAAGGATATGAGGGATTCTATCATTTGAATGATATAAATGGAAACGTTGAAAATGCAACTATGGTTTATATAATAAGAGACCATAGCAAGGAAAAATTTGAATATAGAAAACAATATATGAAAGATGCTATATCTAAAGTAAGTGAAAAATATAATGGAAGAGTTACTTTAGAGTTAAATGACCAATACTATAATATGAAGGAAAAAGTAGAACCTGTTAAGTTTATTGTTGATATAGCAGAGGAAGCTATGAAGGAATGTGATATAACTCCAATAATTGTACCAATTAGAGGTGGTACAGATGGAGCTAGACTATCATTTATGGGGTTACCGTGTCCAAATATATTTACAGGAGGGCTTAATTTCCATAGTAAAAATGAGTGTATTCCAATAATTGCATTAGAAAAGTGTTCAAATTTAATAGTTAAAATAGCACAAAAATATGCGCAAAGATAAAAAGCATGCTAAACTTAAATAAAAAACAGTCCTATATAGGGCTGTTTTTTTTATTTAAATTTAATATTATTTTTAGATAAATTGTAACAATTTGTCTAAATAAATAATATATATTATTAAGTAGATAAATAATCTACTTAATTAAATACCCCTGGAGGCGAACAATATATACGCCAAAACCAAAAGTTGAAACAAGAAGAGTATCCCCATCATCAAAAAAACTAGATAATGAAAAGAGAAGACATCTTAAAGAAA
>NZ_CATXCO010000190.1:0-4666 GCF_958366745.1 uncultured Romboutsia sp. | reverse complement strand
TAAACATAGAAGAAATAAGACTAAGATCTTTAAAGCCATTAATAGTAAATTCAAATAATAAGGACTATTTTTATAACACTAAACTAAATAAGTTAGATTTAAATATGAATAATCCATATATAGTTAGTAAAGATGATATAGAGCAAACATTTCAAATAATGTGTAAATACTCAATTCATTCTTTTATTGATGATATAAAAAAGGGTTTTATAACTCTTAGAGGAGGTCACAGAGTAGGACTAGTTGGAAAAACGATTATAGAAGATGGACAAGTTAAGAATATAAAACATATATCATCGTTAAATATAAGAATTTCAAGAGAAGTTTTAGGATGCTCAGATAAAGTTTTAAGTCATATTATAAGAGGCAAGAATCAAATTAATAATACTTTAATAATATCACCTCCTCAATGTGGTAAAACAACTTTAATAAGAGATATTGTAAGAAATATAAGTAATGGAAATAAAGAATTTGCATTTAAAGGTATGAAGGTTGCTTTAATAGATGAACGTAATGAGATATCAGGATCTTACTTAGGGATACCTCAAATGGATGTAGGTATAAGAACTGATGTAATAGAAACATGTCCTAAGGATATAGGTATCATGATGCTTTTAAGGTCTATGTCTCCTAATGTTATAGTTACTGATGAAATCGGAAACATCGATGAAATAAAAGCTTTATATACAGCTTTAAATGGTGGTGTAAGTTTAATAACCACAGTCCATGGAGATTCAATTGAAGATATAAGAAATAGAAAAGAGTTAAGTAATTTATTAGATAGTGAATTATTTAAAAAAGTTATAATACTATCCGCTAAAAAAGGACCAGGAACAATTGAGAAAATATATGATTTAGAAGAAAAGAGATGGTATTTTGCAAATTAAAATTTTTATAATTGGTATTTTGATAGCCTGTAGCTATTTAATAGGAGAATATATACATAAAGCATATACAAAAAGGCATAAAGAGGTAAATGACCTCATAAGAATATTAGAGATAATGAGGATGGACTTGTCGTTTGGGTTATATACATTGGAAGAAATTTTTAAAAGGTTAGGGGATAAAGAAGAATTTTGTACTTCTAATTTTTTTAAAAGGTTAGAAAATGAATTACATAATAATACATATAAAGTTCTAGATGACGTATTAAATGATAGCATTCATATATTAATGAAGGAAACTTATTTACAAAATAAAGAGATTGATGAATTAAAAAAACTTATATTTACTCTGGGAAAAAGTGACATAGAGTCTCAATCAAGAATGATAGATTTATCTATTGAAAACTTAAAAAAAATAACTGGAGAGACTAAAGAAGATATAAATCAAAAGGGTATGGTATATAGAAAATTAGCGACTATTGTAGGGTTAATAATAGGAATAATTTTAATTTAGGAGGATGAGTATGGATATATCTTTGATAATAAAAGTTGCTGGAGTAGGAATATTAATATCTATTCTTAATATGCTTTTAGAAAAAACAGATAGAAAGGACTGGGCAACATTTACTACATTAGCAGGTGTAATAATAGTTTTAAGTATGGTATTAACTGAGATAAGCGCTTTATTTACTACAGTAAAAACTATGTTTCAACTTTACTAAAAAGGGGGAGATATATTGGAAGTAATGCAAATTATAGGTATTGCGATTATATCAACCGCACTTTGTTTAGTAATAAAGAAAGATAGACCAGAGATAGCTATGTTTATAGGCATACTTACAGGAGTAATTATATTAACATCGGTAATATTTAAACTAGGTTTTATAATTGAAAGTATAAATGATTTAGCAAATAAAGCTAATATACCAAGTGTATATATAACATTAATAATAAAACTAATAGGAATAGCATATCTTATGGAATTTGCAATACAGCTTTGTAAAGATTGTGGGGAAGGAAATATAGCATCTAAGCTTGAGTTTGGAGGGAAGATAATAGTAATGACAATGTCATTCCCTATACTTTTATCCATAGTAGAAATGGTGTTAAATATTATCCCATAGGAGAATGATAACTTATGAAAAAAATATATTTTAAAATACTAGTTATTATTTTAATAATAATAGGATCTTTTTCTGTATCTTTTGCAAACGAAGATGAGGACGCAGATTATAATGAAACTAAAAAAAGCATCGATTCATATATAGACAATCAGTTAGAGAAAATAGATTTAAAAGAAATACAAAAGTATATAAATGATTCATCTACTATAGATGATATAGATTTAAAAATATTTATGAAAGACTTGATAAAAGGTGAAAAGAATATATTAGACTTATTTGATAAAGAAAATATAAAGATGCTTTTCTTTGATGAGTTAAAGGGAAATATAAAAGTAGCCATGACTATATTGGTTTTAGCATTACTATCATCTATTTTAAAAAGTTTAGATAATTCATTTTCATCAAATGCAGTAAGTCAGATAACAACGTACATAGTATTTATAACTATGGTTTCACTTACACTAATTGGGTTTAAAGATGTATTAGAAATTTGCAATAACACTATAGATTCAACCATAGGTATTATGCAGGTTATAATGCCTATACTAATAGCGTTACTTGCACTTATGGGATGCCCTATAACATCATCCGTATTAAATCCTATATTTATAGGAGGAGTAGCATTTATAAATGTTATTTTCAAAAAATTCATATTTGTATCAATATCTATTGCTTTTGCAATATTAGTAGTTAACAACATATCTAAACATATAAAGCTTAAAAAATTATCATCATTTATAAAGCAAATAAATTTAGTCTGTATAGGAGCTATGTTTACCATATATTTAGGATTAGTATCGATTCAGGGCCTATATGTAACTAGTGTTGATAATTTCACCGTAAAAACAGCTAAATTTGCAATAGGAAACTTTATTCCAGTAGTTGGAGGATTTGTATCAGATTCTGTAGATATTTTATTATCATCATCTCAGCTTATAAAAGGGGTATTCGGTGGAATAGGCTTAATAGTCTTAGTAGGAATATGCCTAGTTCCAGTTACAAAAATAGCATCAATAATATTAGTATATAAAGTATCAGCAATAGCTGTAGAGCCTATAGGTGAAGATAGTATATCAAGTTTTTTAAATGAAGTTGCAAATTTAATGATGATATTACTTGCATGCATAATAGCTATAACAATAATGTTTTTTGTAACATTAGCTACATTAACATCTATAAGTGTAGTTTCGGGAGGATAGGTGATAATTTGTTAGAAAGTATAAAAACATGGATTGTAACGGTTTTGATAGGAGCATTTATAGTCAATATAGTTGATATGATTTTACCTTCTTCTAAAATAAAACCATATATAAATTTAGTTGTTAATTTCATATTTGTATTTATAATTTTAACTCCAATAGCAAATTTTTTCTCTAAAGATATGTCTTTAGAAGATAAAATACTAAAATATATGAGTGAATATAATAAGCAATATGTAGACAGTGTGAATGGATTAGCAGATAAAACGGGAAATAATAGTTTGTCTAAAGGGTATGAGGATGGACTAAAAGAAGTTTTAAAATTAAAATTAAATGAATACGGATATGAACTAGATGAAATAGAGCTTGAAGGGAATAAAATTGGAAAAATAAGTGTAAAGGACAAAAATAATAGTAATAAAAGTGAAAATGAGGACATACAATCTAAAGAAAATGAAAAATCAAAACAGGTATTCAATGAAAAAGATGAACCCAAAAATACTAAACATAGTCTGGACTTAAGCGAAGATAAACTAAAGGAGGATTTAGTAAAAATACTTGATGTATCAATTGAAACTATAGAAATTGATTAATAGGGGATGAGGAGATGTTTAAGAATCTAAACGAAAAAGATAAGAAAAAGATATACTCGCTATTAACCTTGGCAGTAATTTGTGGTATTGCACTTATAGCTATGTCAGGTTTAGAAGATAAGGTGGTAGCGAGTAAAGATGAAGTTAATAATAAAATAACTCAAGAAGAGTTAAGTAATGAATCATCAAAAGCTACATTGGAAGAAAAGCTTAAAAATATATTATCACAAATTGAAGGTGCTGGAGAAGTAGACGTTATGATTACATATGAATCAAGTGAAGAAATTCAACCAGCTTTTAATACTAATACAACAACAGAAGAAACAAAGGAAGTAGATCAACAAGGTGGAGAGAGAACAGTTACAACCTCTAGTGAAAATAAAACAATGATAACATCAAGTTCTAATGAGCCTATAGTAATAAAAACTAATCAACCTAAAATTAATGGTGTAATAGTAGTAGCAACTGGAGCTAAAGATCTTACTGTAAAAGAAACACTTTATAGCGCAGTACAAACAGCATTACAAGTACAAGGTCATCAAGTAGAGATATATACTAAATAAAAATATTAAAATAAACTTGGGGGGATAAAAATGAAATTTAATTATAAGGGAAGAGGATTTGTAGTAGTAACTTTAGCGGCAATGTTAGTTGTGGTAGGAACTGTAAATTACCAATTAAGTAGAAAATCTTTATTAGAAACTTCTAAAGAATTTACAGCCTATGAACAAGCTCAAAATGAGAAAAATACAGATACAGATGATAAAGAAGAGGTTAAAGTAGTTGATAGTAAAGAAAATCAAGTTGAAGAAAAAGTTACAGAAGCTAGTAAACAAATAGAAAAGCAACTTACATCAGAGAAGAAT
>NZ_CATXCO010000189.1:0-4769 GCF_958366745.1 uncultured Romboutsia sp. | reverse complement strand
ACCCTATAGAGTAGACCTTTTTATTAGTTGTCTACTCTATAGGGTACATTTTAATGCCCTATTATTTTAAATATTTAAATTAATTTTTCTATAAATGAAATTATTAAAAGTATAAATACAAATATAATTAATATCCACATAATTAATAAAGATGAAGGGATTAATAATCTTTGCTTTTCACCATTTTCAATGTTTTCATACTTATCTTTAACATTAAAGTAAAAATATTTACCATGCATTCCTAAAAATACAGGAGTAAGTAAACAAAGTATAAGACCTATTGGTGGTGACCATACTAGTGCTCCAACTAATATTATTGCTGTTAATAATACAATAAGTACCTTTTTATAAACCATCCAATTTATTCCTAAAACAATCAACGACCATAAATATTTTCCACTATTCTTAAATGTCATTCTATCTTTAGAACTTCTCATTTCATCAATTTTTTTTATATACTTTTCACTATTCTTTTGTGCATATTCATATATATTATGTCTAGCTTTATTGGTATTATCTTCGTGATTGTTCCTGTTCATGTCTTCCCTCCCTAATCACTTTTAATATATAATATAATTTTTTTGTGTAAATAGTTCTTGTATTTAATATTTTTTACTTACATTAAATTGTACATTACTAAGTATTTTTCTATGCTATAGGTAGTTACATTATTTTAAATTATAATTTTTAATTCTATAACCCTTTTATAATACTTAATTTCCAATATTTAAGTTTTTATATATTTAAGTATCTAGTAAAAAATAAAATCATCACCTAAAAGTATATAAACTTTAAGTGAGGATTTATATTCTTATAATATATTAAATTCAATCTCATATATTTATTATAATCTTTATGTTGTTATCTTTAATGTATTATTACAGTTGTAGTATCTAATATATTTTCATATATCCATTTTGCATTATTTGTTTCTAATCTTATACATCCATGACTAAGTTCTTCTCCTAGCCTTGCATCTTTTATATATTTTCCAGTTGCATCATATAGTATAGAGTGATAATAATAACCATCCTTTATTCTCGTTGCATATTTTACTAAATACTCATCAGTTCCAAATGATGGCTTTCTACCATTTATATAAAATCTGCCTTTTATAGTTGGTGTTGCAGGTTTTCCTACTGTAGATTGCCACTTATAAAGTTGAGTCCATACTCCATTGTCCTTTTTAAAAATATAAGTATATTTATTTTTTAAATCAGTAACTATTAAATTATTAGTTGGGCTTTCTATATTATTTTCATTGATAAATCTAATCATATCTGTATAGAAATACGTATAATCTAAATCATTTGGACTGTTACCATCATCAGATAAATAATAATTAAATACATATCCTATCATGTCGTTATATGCTACTTTACTCCAATCTCCATCTACCTGTAAAACTTCAATTCTTGCCTTTTGCGGTATTATAGTTAAACTTTTAGAGTCTGTAGATTTTTCTGCTCTTAAATTTAGATTTATCCATGGATACTTACTTGTTGATAAATAGTATTTATATGCATACCCTTCTAGAGAGTTATACTTTACCTTTATCCATTCTTCATCCTCAAACTCAACTTCTACTTTTGTTCCTTTTGGTATTGTAGCTATTATATTTCCACCTGTAGATTTTTCTGATCTTAAATTTAAATTTACTAGAGTGTACTTATATATTATTTCTCTGTATTTTTTTATACTAAATTTACTTAACTTCACATATCCCTACCTTCTTTTTGTTTATTTTACAGTATTTTATGAAATTCTGAGTATATCTGTGCTTATAATTCTCCTATGTACATATTAATGTTACTTTTAATTTGTTAATACTTATTAATATATTTAAACATATCACACACTCTATAAATCAACATAATATATATATGAGTCTTCTATTTTAAACTTCAGAATTATATTTAATATATACTAATCTTTGTATCATCTAAATAATTATCACAATCTTTAGTTAAGCCATTTATCGATTTATTGATAAAGAATTTAACTTATACAAAATATATCTAAGGAGGTAACTTCATGAATGGAACCGATGATATACTAGCTCTTTTTTTCAATAATAGTAATCTTCCTTTTGACTTTAAAGATATTAATAAAAAAAATTTAGATGATACCATATACTTAACCGAAAATGGATTTAGCGAGCCCGTAGGAATATATGACTGCCAAACTAGAACTGCTAAGCTTACTAAGTCAATTATTAATAAAAGCTTGGTTATAGATATAGATAATGTTACTTTAAACGGAAATAATTATTCTATCGGAAATGGCTCTTTAGATATTGCAGTACTTATCACTAAAAATTCAAAGAATATAAGTATCGAATATTTAAAATTAAATTCATATAATATAGATGTTTTTATTGAGCCATCATGTGAAGATATAAAATTTAATTATTGTATATTTAAAGGTATGAATTTAGGTATTTGTGCATTTTTATCAAAAAATTTATCTATAGAATATAACAAATATTTAAATAGTACCGGAATAATGTTATATGGTTGTAAAGATACACTTATAAAATCTAATCATCTCTCATCTAATGAAAAAGGAATCTATCTATTTGAAGATAACAATAATTGTAATATAATAGATAATCTATTTTTAGACTGTATCGAGGGAATTTCTATAGAATCTAAAAATAGTTTTAATCTAATAAGTAACAATAAATTTAAAAATGAAAATAATATTTTACAACAATATTGTATATCTATGTTAACTTGTAATCATTATAATAAGATAACTAAAAATCTTATTATCTTTTCATATAAATCTATAAGTTATGAAGTAGGCTCTATCACTTCAAAATTCATTGGCGTATACATTGAAGGCGATAAAAATACATTTAATACTATATCTAAAAATAAAATAGTATTTAAAAATAACAAATATAATTTTAATAATACCTTTCCTAATATACTTATAACTGGTATTAGTTGTTACGGAAATAATAGTGATTTAGAAATAAGTGACAATGAAATAGAAATTACTCAAAATGAATTTACTATGACAAAAGGAAGTTCCCAATCAGTATATTTATTTAATATTTATATATCAAATCATAGTAACTGTGCTATAAAAAATAATATTTGCAATATAAATGAAAACAGTGCTAACCTAAGCTTAACAGATAGTTTATTTGAACTTAGCAATTTAGTACTTGATACAAATAATAAATCTATAAAAATATTTTGCAACGAATTTGAAATCTATAAAAATAGTTATATAAATAATGACTCTATATTTAAAGCTTTTAACTTAATCCTAGTTGATAGTAATTCTGATTCAGATATAAAAGATAATATATTCAAAATAAAATCCAATAATCATGGATTTATAACTAGTATAAATTTATGGACTGAAAACTATGGAAATAAAATTTCATATAATAAATTTATTGATATAGAAGGTGTTTCAATTATATTAGATAGTGAAAATATAGGAAATATTATAATATACAATACTATAAACTGTAATGACTTTGCAGTTGTATTAAATGATGGAAATAATTCTAATATTATAAAAGCAAATAGTTTATCTACTATTGCATCTTCAAATATATTGTTAGTTCTTAATAATATGAATAATTTAATAACTGAAAATTATATAGAAAATGAATTTTTAGGAATATTCTTAGTAATTAACAATAACAACTTTAATTCTATTAGCTTTAATGAATTTTGCAAAACTTCTCAAGATATTTCAATCCCTAAAAACTCCTATAACTATGTATTTGATAATACAAAATATTTTATAGAAGATAATGAATAATAGAGTTTCATAAATAGTATTACCATGTATTATCTAAACTAAATTAGTAAATACTCTAATATAAAGTCTTATGATAAGGAAGTGATACTATTAAAAATAATTCTATTTCATATATATTTGACATGATAATATTATGCCTTGGATGTTTTATAATGGCCGTTGGTCTTAATATGTTTTTAGAGCCTTATACAATTGCTTCAGGGGGGTTAACTGGTCTTGCTATAGTCTTTAAAAGTTTATTTAATACTCCACTTTGGCTTATAAATTTAGCTTTTAATATACCCTTATTTATAATTGGTATTAAAATTTTAGGAAAAAGAGACGCTATAAAGACTCTGATAGGTATTTTACTACTCACTTTTTTCTTAAAAGTAACAGAAGGCTTAACAACTTACAACACAACAAGTGATGTTTTATTATCTGCTATAGCAGGTGGTATAGTAGTTGGTATCAGCCTTGGTATGTTATTTAGAGTAGATGCATCAACTGGTGGGTCTGAACTTGCTTGTCTTATTTTAAATAAAATATTTCCATTTATAAGTATCTCTACATTTTTATTTATAATAGATGGTATTGTTATTATTCTTGCAGGTCTTGTATCTAGAAATATAGAAACTGCCTTATACGCTACTATTTCACTTTATATAACTATAAAAATATCTGATACTATTGTTGAAGGATTTGATTTTTCAAAATCTTTCATAATAGTTACTGATAAGTTTGATGAATTATCTAAAGCTATTATGAAGGATTTAGAAAGAGGGGTTACATTTTTAGAAGGACGTGGTGGATATACTAACATAAAAAAAGATGTTTTATTGGTTGTAGTTTCTAGACGTGAAGAAGTTCATTTAAAAAAATTAGTTAATGAGATAGACCCTATGGCATTTATTATAATTAATGATGCTCATGAGGTTTTAGGTGAAGGATTTAGTAAAAAATAAATAATTGTAGGAAGTGTGTTCTAATCCTTTTATAACTAA
>NZ_CATXCO010000188.1:0-4783 GCF_958366745.1 uncultured Romboutsia sp. | reverse complement strand
CAAAAATACCCTATAGAGTAGACCTTTTTATTAGCTGTCTACTCTATAGGGTACACTTTATTTAAACTAGGTGTTTTTTATATCTTACTCTATTTTTTTAATCTTTTATTAAAATAATGATAATTGATTCTCATCACTCATGTTATCTAGCGAACCATGATTAGTAAGTGTTTCTATAACCGTTTTTGAAATTTTAGTTCTCTTTCTAAGTTCTTCTTTAGATATAAACTCTCCATTTTCTCTTTCTTTTTGAATATTTATGGCAGCATTTTCTCCAACCCCTTGAAGAGCTATCATAGGAGGAAGCAACAACTTTTCTCCTGCAACCTTAAATTTACTTGCATCTGATTTATATATGTCAACTGGAAGTATTTTTATACCTCTTGCATACATTTCAAGTGCAACTTCAAGAACTGTTAGCATATTCTTTTCTTTGGCTGTTGCATCATTTCCTAAACTCTCTATCTCTTGTATTCTAGCCTTAATAGCTGGAAGACCTTTAACTATTAAATCTGCATCAAAGTCTTCTGCTTTTGTAGTAAAATATGTTGCATAAAAAGCTTCTGGATAATGTACCTTACAATAAGCAAGTCTAAATGACATCATAACATAAGCTACTGCATGAGCTTTAGGGAACATGTACTTTATCTTTTGACATGAACCTATATACCATTCTGGAACATTATTTTCGTGCATTTCTTCTATGTGTTCAGGTTTTAAACCTTTCCCTTTTCTTACATTTTCCATGATTGTAAAGGCATTTTTAGGCTTTAAACCTTTAAATATAAGGTAGTTCATTATATCATCACGAGTTGATATAACTTCATCTATACTAACTATATCATCTCTAACTAAATCTTGAGCATTATTTAGCCAAACATCAGTACCATGAGAAAGTCCCGATATACGAACTAGTGCATCAAAAGTTGTTGGCTTTGTGTCAAGCAACATTTGTCTAACAAACTTTGTCCCAAATTCTGGTATTGCAAGAGATCCTATAGGACAATTTATTTCTTCAGGTGTTACACCTAGTGCCTCTGTTGATGTAAATAAAGACATTGTTTCTGGGTCATCTAGTGGAATCTCTGTTGCAACTATTCCAGTTATATCTTCTAACATTCTTATCATGGTCGGCGCATCGTGTCCAAGTATATCAAGTTTTAATATACGCCCACTTATAGAGTGATAGTCAAAGTGTGTTGTTATAACCCCACAACTTGTATCATTTGCAGGATATTGTATTGGTGTAAAATCATAAACATCTTTATAATGAGGAATAACCATTACTCCACCTGGATGCTGTCCTGATGTTCTCTTTACTCCAGTACATCCATTAGATAGTCTTAAAACTTCAGCATTTGGAACGTGTATGTTATTTTCTTCTACATACTTTTTAGCATATCCAAAAGCTGTTTTTTCTGCTACTGTACCTATTGTACCCGCTCTATAAACATAACCTTCTCCGAATAATTCTTCTGTATATTTGTGTATTACAGGTTGATAATCTCCAGAGAAATTAAGGTCTATATCTGGTTCTTTATCACCTTCAAAACCAAGGAAAGTCTCAAATGGTATATCATGTCCTTCTTTTCTAAGTGGTTTTCCACATTTAGGACAATCTTTATTCGGTAAGTCTACTCCCGAACCATATTCTCCTATTTCAAAGAAATATGAGTACTTACATTCTGGATCATCACATATATAATGTGCCGGTAATGGATTAACTTCTGTTATATCACTCATTGTAGCTGCAAATGATGAACCAACTGAACCTCTTGATCCAACTAAGTATCCATCACTTAATGATTTTGTAACCAGTTTCTGAGCTATTATATACATAACGGCATATCCATTACCTATGATAGAGTTTAACTCTCTATCAAGTCTAGCTTGTACAACTTCAGGAACAGGATTTCCATATATACGCTTTGCTTTTTCATAGCACATTTCTCTTAGCTCAACATCTGAACCTTCTATTACTGGAGGATAAGTATCATTTGGTATTGGTTTTATAACTTCAACCATATCAGCTATTTTATTACTATTTGTTACAACAACTTCATATGCAAGTTCTTCACCTAAGTATTTAAACTCTTCTAGCATTTCATCTGTTGTTCTAAAATGAAGATAAGTTTCTTCTTCATCAACTTTAAATCCTTGAGAGTATTTTAGAATTTTTCTTAACACGGCTTCATGTTTTTCTAAAAAATGAACATCTCCTGTTGCTACAGGTATTTTTCCAAACTTAATTGCAGTTTCAATAAGTTTTCTATTTAAGTCCCTTAATTCTTCTTCATCTTGAACTTCGCCTTTATCAATCATAAATCTATTGTTATCAATTGGCATTACTTCTATATAATCATATAAATCTATTATTTTAGACATTTCTTCATCACTTACATTTTTCTTAACAGCCTTAAATACTTGTCCTGCTTCACATGCTGAACCAATTATAATACCTTCTTTATATTTTTCTAGAACACTTTTTAATATTCTAGGTGCCCTATAAAAATGATTAACATGAGCATCTGATACTATTTTATATAAATTTTTAAGACCTGTATAATTTTTAGCTATTAAAGTTATATGGCTAGTTCCAAGTTTTGTGTAATCAACCTTACCTAAAACTTCATTTACTTGTTGTAGTGTTTTAGCTCCCTTATTATCTAACATTTCTAAGAACTTTATAAATATAAGTGCTGTAGCTTGTGCATCATCAACAGCTCTGTGGTGGTTTAAAAGAGGTACACCTAATGCTTTTGCTACTACATTTAATCTATGCCTTTTTAATTCTGGAAGTAACACTCTAGCCAATGTTAGTGTATCTATACTTCTATTTTTAAACTCTATGTTTTGTTGTCTACACTTTTCAGATATAAAACTCATATCAAATTCTGCATTATGAGCAACTAGTACACTATCTCCAATAAATTCTATAAACTTAGGTAAAACCTCATCTATAGTAGGTTTATCTTTAACCATATCATTAGTTATACCAGTTAACTCTTGTATTTTGTATGATATATCCTTTTGTGGATTTATTAACTCACTAAACTTATCTACAACTTTAAAATTTTCAATTTTTACAGCACCTATTTCAGTTATTTTATCATTTGTATTTGAAAAACCAGTTGTCTCTATATCAAATACTACAAATGTTTGTGAAAGTTCTTTGTCATTAGCATCTTGTATTATATCTTCTGAATCTTCAACTAAATATCCCTCTACACCATAAAGTATTTTTATATCTTTACCTTTAGCAGCACCCATTGCCTCTGGAAATGCTTGAACCACACCATGATCAGTTATTGCAATTGCCTTATGTCCCCATTTAGCAGCTTGTTGTATTAACTTTTTTGTTGAAGTTACGGCATCCATAGATGACATTTGAGTATGTGCATGAAGTTCTACTCTTTTTACTTCACTTTTATCTATCCTCTCTGGCTTTTCTTCTATTCTTATACCACTTATAGTCATTGTAAGCTCTCTTTGGTAGATATCATACATTGTATCTCCCTTTATTTTCACATAAGCTCCTTTAGATATCTTACCCAGTACGCTATCTTTATTAGTATCATTTAAAAATAATTTGCAACTTATAGAACTTGTAAAGTCAGTTATAGCTACTATTAAAAGTATCTTACCATTTCTAAGCTCTTTAGTGTCTATATCAAATATTTCACCTACTATACTTACAGTTCCAGAGCTATTATTTAAATCACATATTTTTTCAACCATGGCATTTACATTTTCACCATATATTAATTTTTCATCATATTCTGGTTTTATAACATAAGCAGCTTCTTCATCATCTGATTTTTCTTCCTTAGCATTGATTTCTAATTCCCTAATTTTTTCTTCTACCACTCTTTCACTTTTTCTAATTATACGTTTAACATCAATTTCTTCATCTATTGCTTTTTCCATAGTTATATTAAGGTCTATTCCAAGTTCTTCATTTAACCTAGACTTAAGTACATAAGCTATATTTAGCTTCATTAATCTATCATAAAAAAGTCCTTTTGGAAGCTTTATCTTTAAATTATCTTCTATACATAAATACTCTATTTGTTTATACCATCCTGCAATAGATGGACATAGTGCCTTAAATATATAAACAATATTCATCCAATACATTTTTATTATGTCTTTATTTTCTTTTCTATCAAGTCCAATATACGAAATCTTAATTTTTATATCTTTAAAATACGAAAGCTTTAATTTTAACTCTTCTTTTAAGGTATCTAAAATGTCATATGATATTATAGATTTTGAAGTTAAATGAAAGTATACTATTTTATCTTCTCTAAAATAAACTACTTTAGATACATATACATCCTTTAATTGTTTATTTAATATATTATTATTTATTTCTAGTCTATCTAAATAATCTTTTACACTCTCCAAAGTATCACTTCCTTTTACTATTCTTAAAGTAAATATTATATCACAGGTTAATTACTGTTATTAAATTTTTTATTTATTAAGAAATTATAAAATATGTATTGTATGGATAATTATAACTCAATAATCACAATTTAATTTCCTAATATATTTTAATTAATATATATCACATGTACTATAAATAACTTAATTTTTTAATTGGATTAGCTACAAATTCTAAATATTTTAATATTATATTATAAAGACAAAAATGTGAGGCGGTGTTAATATGTCCTGTGTCCCAGAAGTAGATTTTAATAAAATAATATATTGTTATCATGACCTAGGTGAAAAAAAATTACTAAAAAAATCTTTATCCGGACTTAATATACATAAAAAA
>NZ_CATXCO010000187.1:0-4798 GCF_958366745.1 uncultured Romboutsia sp. | reverse complement strand
TAACTATTCTTTTGTAAAATCTATGTCTATAGGAATTTTATATTTGATTATAGGCTCAACAATTAATTTATAGTTATCTTTTTCCTTAATATTAAATACAAACTCATGAGTATTATTCTCACTATACCCTTCTTCAGCACAATAGCTTCCATCTAAATTCACATCTCCAAAGTAACTAAAATTACTGTCATTAACTTCAATTTCAATATTTAATCCTTTATCATTACGCTCAAATTTATTTATAGTTATATCAGTACCTAAGCAATTTATCTTTTTAGGATAAGTATCATCTAATCTAATATTAACCTCTGCCTTATGTCCTATTAAGAATCCATCGGCTTTTAATGAGAATTTTTTGCTATCACCATAATATATAGATGGTACTATAGTCTGTCTTAAGTTATCCTTATCACCTGTAGCTGATAATATCATATTATCCTTATATATTTGTCCTTTTTCTGATACTATCTTAAAATTATATAAACCAAAGCTATCACCTATACCATCTATACCCCCACCACTTCTTAAATACATCATCGTAGGTGATATTTTTAAATCTTTTATATCTACCTTTAATTTACCATCAGTTACAGTTTTATTTAAGTTTATAGTTTTGCTATCATATATTTCTTTTGGAATATTAAATAAAACTTTTTTCTCTCCAATAATTTCTTCTTTGTAAATTTCTCCATATTGGCCCTCTGTCAATCTTAATTTAATCTCTATCTTATCTTTTTTCTCATTATATAACTTTGTAATACCATCACCTATTATCTGAATATTTGTATTAAATCTATTATCATTTAAACCATGATCAACAGTTATACTTCCTAGTTCATATCCATCTACTACGTTTATAAAATATGTATTCATATAATTTCCCTGTTTATCTTTTTCAACTTCCGCATTTTTTATAGTAGTATCAAAGCTTAGTCTTAAACTATCAATATATATATTACTTATTTCAATATCATATCCACTTATATTTATAGTTTGATTTTCTATGCCTTTATACCCATTTTGTACTGCATTTTCAATCCCTAAATCTCCAAATATATATTCAAATACATTATTTGCAAAAATTCTAAAAGATGGAATAAATCCATATGATAATATACAAATAAGTACTGATGATACTAAGTATTTGCTTACTGACTTATATTTTTTATTAGGCTTAATAGAATTTAACTTTTCATTTAATTTTTCATCTAAATTATCAGGTACTTTTATATCAGCGCCTTGAAAATCTTCTAATAATTTATCTATATCTTTATCCTCTATTTTCACTATCACTAAGCTCCTTTCTCATATTTTTTAAAGCAGTATACATTTTTCCTTTAACCGTTCCTATTGATAAATCTAGAATTTGTGCTATTTCTTCAAGCTTATATCACATATAATATTTCATCTTTATCATTTCTCTTGTTTGTGGATCTATACTTTGAAGCGACTTTTCTAAATCAATTTTATTTTCTCTATTAATTTCTTTATCTTCTTTTAAATCTTTTACATCTTCTAAATATATTACTTTACTATTTTTAGATATTATATTTTTAGCTTCATTTATAACTATCTTTAAAAACCAACTTTTAAAGTATTTTACTTCTTTTAAATTTTTGATATTTTTGAGTCCTTTTTCAACAGCCTGTAAATATGCATCTATACTATCTTGTTCATTTTTAAGTATTGTATATGCTAATTTATACCCATCACTTTTAAGTTCATTAACTAGTATACTGTAGGCATTAAAATTTCCTTTTACAGCTTTTTTTATTAATTTTTCGTCCATAACTTACCTCCTTTCATATATTAGACAGTTTAAGTTTATAAAAAGTTATAATATTTTTTAAAAATTTTAATAAAATTCCTATTTTCTAATTTAAAACTAACAATATTGTTAATAATAAAAAAACTACCGTCTATAGAAAATAGAATAGTAGTTTCTAATAAAATGCTTTTTCATAAAATCTATCTTTTATTTAATTTCGCTATGTTTAAGAATAATGTTGAAAAAGTAGTATACTAACAAAAACAAAGAGGACTAATTTAAGCCCTCTTTTCTATCCGATATAATTTATATGTAAATGTAATTAATTTTTGCTATTTTTATTCTTGTTTAATAAGAAGAAAGTTACAATTAAAAGGATATTTATAACCAATACTATTATACTACCTTCAATTTTGTAAATTCCACCTGATAAAAGTATGTTTCCCTTAAATATACTATTAAGTAAATTAGGATAATCACTAGCCAAAGAAACTCCCCCAAGTATAATGCAACCTATTGTATTCCACACAAAGTGAACAATTATAGGTGCTAACAATGTGCCTGTATACTCTAACAAAAGAATTACAAATATACTCATTGTTATAATGTTAAGAACAGGAATAATCCCTGCTTCAAAAGCCCCTCCATGCATAGCCGTAAATAATATAGTAGTTAAAAATCCTGAAATAATTGCATTGTAGTTCTTCTTGAACAACTGATATAAATAACCTCTTATTAATAATTCTTGCATTACTACATTTAGTAGTGAAGACAGCATCCAGATAAGAATGTATTCTACTTTATTTTCACCTTGTATTACCATGATTCCAGTAAGCATCAATATGACAACAACACTACCTAACCATAAAAATCCTGTTACAATTCCTATAAAAAAATTCTTGTAAAAATCATTGAATATTGGGACTTTTATATTTCTCTTTTCTAATACAAATACGAAAACTAAAGTAAATACTATTATAGTTAACAAAGGAGTGAATTCCCACCCTAATCTTAGAATTGCTGGATTATCTGTTGGAATATCGGGCGTAAAACCTACTAACACTGCCCACCCAACAAAGAATAAAATAGTTTTTGAAATTGTTATAAATAACTTCCTCATTAAATATCCCCCTGTATATATAACATTTTTTATAAACTCTACAATTGATAATATAACAAATATAATTTATATATACAATGGCTTTCTATTTTTAAAATCTTCGATTTTAGTATTTGAATAAGATGTATGAGATTGAACAAATAATCTCTTACACTTCATAGAATCTTTGTCTGTTTTAAATAATTCAATCCATTTAAACCAGTACATATAGTTGTTCAAATATTTGGTTGCAACCCCATTAAATCTATCCATCCATTTTTTTAATCTACTATGATAAGAATTTATATGTTGAATATGATAGATACCTTTTTTAAACTTTCCAGTTTCTATTTTTTGTATATCTACGTCAAAGTTACTATCTAAACGAATATAACTTTTATGAGAATCTATACACAATATTGATTTTTCTTCTATTCTATCTTTAAATAATCGCTCTACATCTTTATATTTCATTCTTCCATTGCAAATCAACTCTGAAATTATATTTCCGTTTCTATCTAAAGCACACATTACTGCAACTTGATTTTTTGATATACCTCTCTTTTTGGGTTCTTCATCAATAGATTTTTTACTGTTAGGACCTCTTTTATTAGATTTTCTAGGCATAGTAAATAGTGCATTCTTACTATGATTACCTTTATACGATAATCTAAAAAATGTTTCATCTGCTTCAACAAGACCTGATACATGACCTGTTCCTATATATAATCTTAATGCATCTAAAATTTTATGTCTCCAAGAAAATGAAGTTGGTACAGTTATTTCAACTATTTCAGCACATTTTCGAATAGAATACCCAGCGACCATACATTTGATATATTCTAACCACTTTGAGAAATCTTTTTTGGAGTGATAGCAAGGAGAGAACGTAAAGTCAGTAAATGTTTTATTACATGATTTACACATATATCTTTGCTTACCTTTATATTTTCCATTTTTTGAGACTTCATTGCTTTTACAATGAGGACATACTTTGCCTGATGCAAACCTATTCTCTTTAATATCCTCTTTAATTTGAGTTGTTAAAGAACCTATAATTAACTTTTCTTCTAAAAAATTAAATACTTTTTGTTGTTCATTTTTATCTAAAGTCAATAAATACTTTATTATAGAATTTGCATTCATCCAATTAAATCCTCCGAAATTTTAATATATCTATATTATACCCTACATATCATAATACTATATCAAAAATCAACAACTTTCTTAAACATAGCGTTTAATTTTAATTAAAAATTTTAGTATTAAATACTTTCTTTATTTATTATATCTAATAAAGTATTTACACTCTTCCTTAGTTCTTCTAAGTACTTACTTTTATATTCATATTGCTTATACGCTAATATTGATATCTGAGATGCATTATATAATATCGAAGAATTTACATACTCTTCAAATCCATCTATTTTTATATCTATATTATTTTCCTCTGTATATTTAATTATCTTTTTTGTATAGTATTCTATTTCTTTAAAATGATTCATGTGAATCCTTTTAAAGAGAAGTTTAATAAAATATCCAATTATACCGGCATCAGTATATCCATCAAAATCCATAGCATTTGTACACTTTTTTATATGTTTTAATATCATCTTACAATCCCTATTTATATCTTCCATAATTATCCTCCTGAATATAAATTAAATTATAAATAATTTAAAATCTTTTCTTTTTAGTATCATCATTATATATAATTTCCCAATATATGGTTAATTATATCACATAGATTTTTTTATAACTAGTTTAAATACCATAACCTATTATTACTTAAAATCATTGTAAATTCTAAGTATATTAATCATATATTTTTACCAAACTAATATAGTTAATAAAATTTGATATTTTTTGGATAAATTTATAACTTTTTTGTTTTAAAATTATCAATCTAGGTATAAATATAATATAAATAA
>NZ_CATXCO010000186.1:0-4805 GCF_958366745.1 uncultured Romboutsia sp. | reverse complement strand
TGCTTGTTCTTCTTGCTGGATATGCAAGCACTGTAACTTCTGTACATCCACATGTTCCTCTTAATTCTAAGACTAAATTTTTAACTATAACTTTTAATCCCTTTTCTTTATATACTGATCTTTCGCCTTTTCCTTGATCAGAGCATTCTCTATTTTTATTTCCACATACATTATATTCAAAAGAAGTTTTGCAGAATTCTCCATCTATATCTCCAAATTCTGGACAAAGATTTTCTTGCTCATAAGGTTCTTTTTCAACTTCTTTTATAGGTCTTACTACATGATCTTCTAAAGTTGTAGTCCCAGGTTTTATTACTACGTCTGTATAGTTCATACATACTTTATCTATGTTTACATTTACAACACCTGATCTTGGGATAGGACCATTAACTGATACAACTTCATATTCAAAGAATAAGTCTTCTCCATTAGGAGCATCTGCATCTGTAAATACTTGGAATTTTATACTATCAAATACTCTATTTGTTTCTATAGCAAGTGGTACACTATTTGCTGTTGAAAATTTAGGTGATGATAAAGGATTGCAGCATTCTTCACCACATACATTATCTACACATTCATCAGATTCTACTTCACAAGGTTCACACTCATCATCATGTTTATGATTGTGGTTATGTTTTGGTTTGCATACACAATCGCACTCAAGCTCACACTCATCATCATGTTTATTACAGTTACATCCTTTTGATTTACAAGATCTAGCTATATCTTCTTGTAGTTCTTCATTTAAGCTTTCTTTAGCTTCATGTTGTAAAGTTGATTGATTAATTCTTCTTTTATTTTTTTTAAGGTCTTGCATTTTTCATTGTCCTCCCCTTAAATGAATTCTAAAACCAAGTGGCTTTTGTTGCCTACTTAATAATATGCATATAAATTAATATTTGTTACTTAAACAAGTAGTCTACTGATATAACTAGAATAAAAATTTTTATCTTCAATATATATTTATTATAAAAACTTTTATAAGGAGGACTTTTATGAGTTTCATTAATAAGTGTTCTACAATTATAAGGAGATCTGATAAAGAAATTTTCAAATTCTACATCGACAATATTATAAAGATCGATCATTATGATAAAGATAATAATTTAATTTCAAGTAATAGCTTTGATAAGCTAAATGGAATGGACTTTACAAATTGTTCCTTTTGTCTAAATAATAATGATATATATGGTATATATAAAAATGATGGTCTAAAGATGATTCATATTCCTAGAGGGTCTTCTATTATCTCTAAAAAAGATATTTTGACTTATGACTCTAAAAAATTTGATATTATATTTCCGTATATAAACGTAATAAATAATTCTATACATATTCTTTACTATGTTTATAACAATAATTCAACAAATACTTGTGCTTTATTCCACCATTATTATAATAATGGTGTTTGGATAGAAAATAAAATCGACTTTATTAATCATATAGTATTAGATAATTTTACAGTTTTATGGATTCAAAACTCTCCTATAGTATTTTATTTCAATCTGGTAAACGGTTGTGAAGAAGTATTCTTTTCTAGATTTAACTCTAGCACTTTATCATGGTCTAATCCTTGTCAAATTACTAACTCTAATAAAAACAAATTATATTTATCTGTTTTAAAAGACAGTATGAACTTTTATCATTTAACATTCTGTGAGTGTATAGATAATGGATATGCTGTAAAGTATATGAATGGCTACCTAAATGAAAATAAGTTAGATATAGGTACTTCTATTTATGTATCTGGACCATCCACTTGTATATATCCTAGTCTAGTTAAGCAAAAATCAACTATTTACTTGATGTGGGTAAATTATAACAAACTTTATACATCTATATCAAATGATTTAGGAAAAACATGGAGTGAACATGAAATAGATGAAACTAGTATAGATGAGGATTTTTGTAGAGCTAGGTTTTTATCAAACTACTCTGGTGACTTATCATATAATTTAACATCCATCTTTACTGTTAATGATGATATAACTATAATAGGATTTTAAATAATTAGTGTTGCAATATTTGCAACACTAAAAAAATCCCAAAACACCGGTGGCTCAATAAATTCATACCCGAGATACTCCCAGGTGGGTGACCTACTACTAACCTTTAACTTCCTATATAAATACAGGCATGTTATATTTTAGTAGACACAGTCTCCCGTTCAACATTTGTCGGTTGAATTTAAATAAGCCGTATCGAATGCTTCAGGATTTTATATTCTTATTATATAATAAAAAACAATATTTTTAAAGTAGTTTTGTATGACAATTAATGCAATTTTATTATTTTTTCCCATTTTTTTCACTCTCTTTATCTATGTATTTACAATAGCTGTCGTTTTATTCATCATCTTCTTCGTATTCATCTTCATAATCATCATATTCATCATAGTATTCTTCATCGTCATACTCTTCATACTCTTCATACTCTTCATCATCATAATCATATTCTTCATATTTTTTATCATCATCTGTTCTTAATAGACTTCCTAGTAACTTAAGATTATTCATACTTCCTAAATTATTTATATTAACTAATGAACTTAAACTAAATCCACCATCTCCGAAATCATCTGGTAAAAATAGTTCTGCAAATAAATCTATTTTCTTCTTCAGATCAATAGCCTTATCAAGAGATTCTCTTCTCTTTTCTGGAAATACTTCTAAAATTTCTTTTATCATCATATTTTTTTTATCTTCTTCATCCATACTTCTAAAAAAGTTTGTTTCTTCATAGTCATCAAAATCAATACTGCTAAGTTTTTTTATCCCCTTTACTAAATCTAATAAACTTTCAACTTTTATTAATATTTTTCTTTCTTCTGGTGACATATATTTTTTAGTCCTTGTTATTATTTCCATACCTCGTTCTAAATCTTCATCGCTTAAATCCATCATTTTCATACCCCTATTTATATCATTCATATTAAATTTAAACAAATCACTTCCATTATTATTTGAAATTTTTTTCTTTACTTTTTTTCTTATATTATCTCTTGTTTTTCGTTCCCTAGACCGTTTATTCTCGATATTTTCTCCTTTAGAATTTTTTTTATTATCAAATAAAGGTAAATTACCTAAAGATATATTTCCATTACTCAATGCAATCATTCCTATTATCAATAGTAGATTATTCAAGCATAGTCACCCCTTAAATTATCTTCTCCCTCATATATAAGTATGTTTTATTTAATCTTAGTGTTACTTTTTTTTTAACTAAGTGCATATACATTATCTATAAGAAATTTAATTAAATTATCTTTCACCACTTCAAAATTATTTCTATATATAAATAATATGAATAAAATTTAATTTATATTATAAGAAAGGGGTAAATTTATGAAAAAAGTAGATACAGAAATTTTAGAAAAAATGGCTAAAGAAAAAAATATAGACAAAGACAAAATAGAAAAAATAGCAGATGGATATAAAGGCAAATCTGAAGGAGAATTAATGGATGAGCTTGTTAAAATAGGTAAAACTCTTGAAGGAAAAGAACAAGTCGTTTCTAAATTAAAGGCTTTTTTAAACGACGAGCAAAAAAAGAAACTAGATGCTGTTATGGACAAAATATATGATGCCGAAGTTAAAGATAAAATAGAACACAAGAAAAGTAAATCTAAAAAGCACAATCCATCAAATGATTCAAATGCACCTTCTTCTAATACAAAAAAAGTTAAGAAAACTAAGCCAACAAAACATGTTCAACCTGCACCTAATGATAGTTCCAATGAAACAAATCCACATAAGAAAACAAAAAAAGTTGTTAAAAAGGTAAAAAAAGTTCCTAAAGGTTAATAATAAAAAAAAGCTAGAGTACATACTCTAGCTTTTTTTTACAGTATATATAATAAAATATACTCTTATATCTCATTACTTCATCTTTATATATATTCATATTCTTGTAATAATTGTTAAAACCATATAAGGT
The DNA here is from genome assembly GCF_958366745.1 of uncultured Romboutsia sp. Classification (NCBI taxonomy): domain Bacteria; kingdom Bacillati; phylum Bacillota; class Clostridia; order Peptostreptococcales; family Peptostreptococcaceae; genus Romboutsia; species uncultured Romboutsia sp. The sequence continues at coordinate 866 of NZ_CATXCO010000186.1, read as the reverse complement.
AAAGATTCTAAGTCTATATAAAAATATATTCTTATTTTTTATATAGTACAAAAAAGACAAACTATAAAAATCACATAGTTTGTCTTTTTTATTTATTTTCTAGGTATTACACTTTCTCTTTCTATGATTTTATACGGTAATTCTATTTTTTTACTTTCTAAATGTTCTTTATTTATTAATTTTATAACCATTCTTATTGCAACAGCTCCCATATCGTATAATGGTTGATATACTGTTGTTAACTTAGGTCTATACATTTTAGCTATTTTTACATCATTGAATCCTGCAACTGATATATCTTCAGGAACTTTATAGCCTTTATCACAAGCTGCATTTATAGCTCCTATTGCTGCTTCATCTCCAGTTACAAATGCAGCTTGAGGCACTATTCCTTCTTCTAATAATTCTTTCATACTTTCATAACCTGCTTCATATGTAGTACCACCATACTTTATCAGACTTTCGTCTAATTTTATGTTACTTTCATTTAATGCTTGTTCATATCCTGAAAGTCTTTCTCTTTCTAAAACAGTGTCATCTTTACTTGTCATTATAAATGCAATTTCTTCATGACCTTTATCAATAAGATATTTAGTCATATCATACGTTGCCTCTTTATTACTTGTGCTTACAGTATATATATCATAATCTCTTGCAGTTTTACTTATATATGTTGCTGGTATTCCACAGTTTTGAATATAGTTTATATGATCTTCTTCTACCTTCCAGCATACCATAACAATACCTTCTACTTGCTTTGCTCTAAGCAAGTTTATACTTTTTAATTCTTGTTCTTTATCTGAATAAGTATTTGCTAATAATATTTCATAATCATACATCTTAGCTACTTCTTCTATTCCATTTAA
>NZ_CATXCO010000185.1:0-4810 GCF_958366745.1 uncultured Romboutsia sp. | reverse complement strand
ATACGTCTTTATAACAATTAATCCATTACCATCTAATGCTGTAGCTGCATTACTTAAAATATTAGATACTATTTTATGTAATTCATACTCACTAATATCAATTAAATTAGAATCAAATTCCTCATCTACAACTACATGTATATCTTTTAAATCTAAGGATTCAACTACACTACATATAATAGAGTCCCTATTAGTAATATATTCTACAGAAGATGATACTTCAGCATTCCCACTTATTATCTTTTTTAGCATTTCTCCTAATCTATCATATTGTTGCATTATATATAATCCATTAATATAAGATATTTGAGACCCATAGTCATGCTTTATTTTTTTAAGTTGATTATTTTTATCAATTAATAATTTATTTAATCTATCAATCTCTTCATATTTTTTGCCTATGCTATTCCTATAAATAGAAATCCCGATTATAAATGCAACAAACATTATTATCAATACATTGGTTAAAACTACATTAGCCCAACCATTTAATAACATAGAAATATTAGCTATGAAATCCATCAATATAACAATTATGAAAAAAATTGTAAATGAACGTTCACTTTTAGTAAAATACTGATATATTGTTTTTATATTATCTTTATTTTTTATAATAAGTAATTCTAAAATAATAGCTGGAATATATATTCCTAATAACATAGATGCTTCTGCATCAGAAATTACATTACTTATAGTAGGCCAAATTATACTAGTAACTAAAATAGCTGTAATTTGTACTAAAAAATATCCTATAAAGTATGCTAATAATGCCTTTTTGTATATATGTCTATATACTAAACCTATAATAATTATATTCATTGTTGCTATTACAGCTGTAGCTATATTTCCATTACTAAATATATTTGTAGCTAACATACTTGTAAAAAATATACCTATAATACTTATAACAAATTGCTTCTTACTAATCCTATCATTTTCCTTATTAAAAGATAAATAATAAGGAAAATAACTTACTATAAATGATTGTATTATAGTATTTAATAAATCAACAAATAAAATCATTACTTATTATCTTTTGTCTTTTAAGCTTTTTGGCATGTCTTCTACACCAATTCCTACCATAGATGCTGCTCCACTACTTACAACAACTATCGATAACATTGCCATTAAACTTCCAAATATCTTCTTGTAATTCATATTTATCCCTCCTTAGATTCTCTCAAATTAAACATTAAACAAACATTCATTGTTAATGTCCATGTTATTATATTACTATAAATTCCATATCTAATTATAATTACAGAAATTATAGATAAGATTATAGAATTAAGTACAGCTATTGTTTTATTTCTTCTTATTAAATTTTCCTTTGTTATAGGCATATATGTATTTATTATAGGTGATTGATGATATATACTAAATATGTTTACAATATTTAGTAATATTATACTTATATTATTTAAGTTACTATTTTTTGATATTAATATAATAAAATATGCTAGTGTCATAGTTGCAATTAAGCATCTTTTATGTGAATACTCATGATATCCCCCTGTAAATGGTCTTACACATGCAAGAGTAAACATAATTAAAATAATTTCTTTCATATATCCTAAAATAGAAAATACAGTAATTATAATTATAATTTTTAAAATTTCATACATTAATACTCTCATAATATATTGTATTTCCTCTGTTTTCTCGTGCGTAAAATTATTATATTTACATATGTCTTCAACAAAGTCGTATAATCGATTTCTTAACATTCGTAATATTTCTCCATAAAAATTTAATATTAATTATATAATATTCTATTCTATATATTTTTTCAACATTTTTCTCCTTTTTCAGAAAATTCAGATTTTCCTCTTAAAAAAATATATATTTAATATATAATAAAAGATAATATAGTTCGAAGTAATTTTATATTTATACTTCATTATTAAAATATGAAGTAAAAAAATCAAAAGTTTAAGATTTATTGAAAAATCCTTAAGTGTAAATTTAAAGTTTATAATAGCTTTAATTATTATTATTTTTTCAATGTATCTTTTATAGATTTATTATTTTATTAAGTTTTGTTATAAAATAATTTAATTAATTTCTATATACTAAAATGGAGTCTAGATAAATCTAAAACTCCATTTTAATATAAAATAAAAAATTCACTTCACTTGAGTAGCGTATCGGCAAAAAACTTTAAGCCACGTGTGGGCGCTAATTTTTATTTCGCCAACGATATATCCTTGCTTACACTATGGATACATCGGTTACTTGAGCCACTATATGGTCGAAGCATTTTAAAATATTATTTATACTATCTATATTATTAAGAAGTAAAACAATACTAAGTTAAAACTCAACTCTTAAATCTATTAAAAATTCTTTTTACTTTCTGTAAATTCATAAACATCCATTAATGCTTCTCCAAATCTTTGATAATGCACAATTTCTCTTTGACCTAAAAATCTTAAAATTTCTTTAAGGTCTGGATCATCTGTTAAGTTAATTAGTTGGTAATACGTAGCTAATGCTTTTTGTTCTGCTGCCATATCTTCATGTAAGTCTGTAACAGAATCTCCAAATACATTAATATAAGCTGTGGTAAAGTTTACACCATTTGCATCTACTGGTTGAAGTCCATGTCCAAAAGTAGCATAATTAGGTCCAAGTCCAGCTTCTTTAAGTTCTTCAGGAGTACAATCTTTCATTAATTGATATAATATAGCTGAAATAATCTCAACATGAGCCATTTCTTCTGTACCTATGTCAGTCAAAAGTGCTCTAGTTTTACCAGTTGGCATAGTATATCTTTGTTGAAGATATCTAAGAGCTGCTGCTAATTCACCATTAGGTCCACCTAATTGAGTCATTATATATTTAGCCATTTTCGGATCTGAATTTTTCAAATTAACTGGATATTCTAATGTTTTTTGATAAACCCACATCTATTTACTCCTCCTATAATTTTTATATTTTTAACTTTATTTCTATTTATAAAACTCATTATCCCATGGCCATGGATTATCAACCCATCCCCATTGATAACAATCTGGAACATATCCAAAATTAGTTAATGGTCCATATCTATCTTCATATTCAAACTTAGCATCTTGGAATTTTTCAAAATACATGTTGTATTCACATAAAGCATCTTCATCATCAGGATTATTATCTAGATATAAATTTAACTCTATACAAGCAAAGTGATATTCTAAAATTTGATTTAAAAGAGCTCTTCTATCTGATTCCATACTTGTCTATTCACTCCTTTTTACTTTACTCTGTTCATAGGATTTTCATATAACCAGGCATTATAATTATTTGATTCAACTAAATCTAACTCAGGAAATAGTGTTCCTCTTTTTAATGCAATACTTGGATTAAAAGTTTCTCCATAAATCTGTCTATTAACATATGGTCTTGCTAATTCTAGCCCACAGTTTTGTTCAATATCTCTTTTATTATCCATAGATTGCCTCCTTAACTTTTAATATAATTATTAAAACTTTAAATTAAATAAAGACAAAATTACCTTTGTATTTTTATTAAAATACTTTTTCGATAATTTTCGACATCTTTATCTAATATATACTATGGATATTATTTTTGATTTGTTACCATATTTTGATTAAATTAATTAATTTTTGCATAAAAATAAACCCTTAAAGCAGTATTTTACAAGTCTTTTTTACTTGTAGCTACTTTAAAGGGTGGGAAGTTCAAATTTTTTCTTTTATTATATTTCATTTTATATAAATCTTACTTGTTAACATTAAAATTGTGCATTTAAAAGTATCTTTACTTTTAATATTGACAGTTTTTAAATAAAGTTATAATATCAATAAGATTATAGCTTTTTATATTTAAATAATCATAAAATTAAAATAAAGGATGATAAAAAATGACAGAACAAAATTTAAACTTGGCTGACGAGGTTAAAAGAAGAAGAACCTTTGCAATAATCTCCCATCCCGATGCGGGAAAAACTACATTAACTGAAAAATTCCTATTATATGGTGGAGCTATTCGTGAAGCAGGTTCAGTTAAATCTAGAAAATCTCAAAAACATGCAGTATCTGACTGGATGGAAATAGAAAAACAAAGAGGTATATCTGTTGCATCAAGTGTTCTTCAATTTGAATATAATAACTTTTGTATAAACATTCTTGATACTCCAGGACATCAAGATTTCAGTGAAGACACATATAGAACATTAATGGCAGCTGACAGTGCTGTAATGGTTATTGACTCTGCTAAAGGGGTTGAGGATCAGACAAAGAAATTATTCCACGTTTGTAAAATGAGAGGAATTCCAATATTCACATTTATAAACAAAATGGACCGTCAAGGAAAAGACCCATTTGAATTACTTGAAGATATTGAAAATGTTTTAGGAATTCGTTCTTGTCCAGTAAACTGGCCAATAGGTTCTGGTAAAGACTTCAAAGGTGTATTTAACCGTCATAAAAACCAAATAGAGCTATTTGATGATGGTAACCACGGACAATCTATAGCTAACTCTATAACTGGTGAAGTATCTGATGAAAAGTTTAATACTTTATTAGGTAATGCTCTTCACAAAAAATTACTAGAGGATATTGAACTTTTAGATATTGCAGGGGATAACTTTGATTTAGAAAAAATATTAAGTGGTGAATTAACTCCTGTATTTTTCGGAAGTGCCCTTACTAACTTTGGTGTTGAGCCATTTTTAGAATCATTCCTAGAAATAACACCACCACCAACTCCTCGTAGCAGTAACTTAGGTGATATAGATCCTAACTCTAATAACTTCTCAGGATTTATATTTAAGATACAAGCTAATATGGATAAAAACCATAGAGAT
>NZ_CATXCO010000184.1:0-4865 GCF_958366745.1 uncultured Romboutsia sp. | reverse complement strand
GAGTGTTTAAAAGTTCAGGATATTTACTTAACAACATCCTATCACCATAAATTATAGCTTGTAACGCTGAATCTATATGGGATTTAAATATATTATATCTATATAAAGCATCAGCATAACTTAAGTTACAAACATAAGCATAGAAAAATAAAATATAAGAAGTATCAGATTCTTTCCATGCACCCAAAATTTCATCTCTTAAATCATAATTTATAGCATTATAATTATATTCATTAGCTATTGTTAAAAACATCATACCAGTAGTATCAGAATGTGTAAGAGTATACTTTCTATCTTTAATAGGACCATATAAATTTATAGGCTCTATAAAATTTGTTTCTAGTTTATCGGGACTAAACCTCATACTATCACCAACTTAATACTTTTAATTTATATATAATATTAAGTTTAAGATATATATGACACATTAAATTTTAAGTAAATCTAATAACATATCCCACAAGGCACATAACCTTTAGACTTAGCTTCCTTTTCAGTCATCTTAACAGCACCTTTCATATTATGTGCATCTTTAGTAGAATGGTACTTGTTTGAACTAGAAGAACCACCATTAGCATAAACTATATTACTTGATGAACTAGAGCTATTAGAAGAAGTATTCTTATTAGAATTATAAGCATCTACATCATATCCTCTATCAGTTACATATCCATCAACAGACCATATATTTAATTTATTTGACTTTGCATAGTCCTGAGCCTTATAAAACTCATCTAAATGTCTTTTTTGAGAATAGATATATCCAACTCTAGCATACCCTTCAGATATTAATGTTTCATTAAACATTTGCCAATTAGAGTTATCTTTAGAGTAGTACCATAAATAACCTAAATGTCTATCATATTTATCAGTTTTATCACCTTCATCATATTCAATATAAACTGTATCTCCAGCTTTTAAAGTATTTTTTGCAAAATTTGATGCTTCTATTGAGTATGGTTGAGGATCAACACCTTTTTTAACTGACTCTGGAGTATCTACTAATAAAAGTCTTAAAGTTACAACTTCTTTAGTTTTATCTAATTTAAGTTTCATTGTATCTCCATCTACAACTCTTTCAACAGTTGCTTTAACAGAGCCTTTAGGAACTTCTTTACTAGAACTAGAGTCTTGATATGAACTATTAGATTCAACACTTACTTGACTATTACTAGATGTTGAGTCCTTAATTTGTGTTTGATTTGTAATTGTATTTTGGTCACCGTTAGAACATCCAGTAAAAAATATAGATATTGCTAATGCTGATGACAGAAATATTGATTTTAATTTATTAAATTTCATAAGATTTCCCCCTACATTATAAGTTTATTACAAAATATTATTATAATACATTTATTATGAAATACCAATAAATAGAGTGAAAAATGTAATTTATTGACGAGAATATTTTGTTTAAGTTAAACAAAAAAGGCAAATCAAATGACTGCCTTTTTCTATTTTATCCTTATAATATTTTTAGATAATTCATTAATACTATCAGATAAAGTCTGTAACTTACCCTCAATCCTCACAAGTAAATACATACTAAGAGCAATAGGAAAGCCTACAGAAGCTATCAAAGTTTGTAACTCTGAATTCATCTTAAAACACATCCCTTCAATATTTTTAATTAACAAAAAAGCTATGCCAAAAATTTAGACATAGCTTTTGTAAAGTAAACTTTTTTATAATTCTAAATCATAAGGTGTAGTATCAGTAACAACAACCTTAGCCTCAACTATTGATGCTATATCAGCACCATTAGGGGCAAAGATATTTTTAGCTACTACTAAATCCATAGCTGATTTTATCTCAGACTCAGTAATATCCTCTCTTGGGTCATCAACTGATAAAGAAACCTTCTTATCATCAGTAGTTTTAAAAGTCATAACAAGTCTTTTGTTTATTTCCATATTTATTCCTCCTTAAATATAATAATTTGAAAAAAGTAAATTTTTTAAGCTAAAGTAGTGTTATCTATCTTAGCTATTTCAATTGTAGAGTATTCTTGAAGCTCCATTAAAGCCTCTGCAACCTCATACACATTTTGTGCTGATGCATCAGGTTTAACTGATGAAAATGTCTTACTTTTAACCTTTGTTTTACCATCTACCATACCTAAATCTAGCTTTATTCTTAGACTTGATGGATTTTGCATTTCATTAACTACCATATAGCCACCTCCAATTATTTTAAAAGATTAATATCTTCTTGATATTAAGTATAGAAACTATTGTGTTTGTTATATATTAAAATCTTTGAAGAAAATATTTTATAAAATATTAGCAAATGATAGTAGAGTAGAGGAGATACTTGACGATATATCTTTTATGTATTTTTCAGAAGCTAGATTTGATTCAACACTAGGGTTAGATATAAAGTCTATCTCTATTAGTAATGCTGGCATTTTAGTTTTTCTAAGTACTGAAAACTTTTTTGATATTTTTACATCTCTGTTTAAAGTATTTATAGCCTTTGAAAGATTAGTGCATATGTTTTTAGATAATGTATACACCTTACTTTTTTCATCATAAACCCATACCTCACAACCCTTTGCTAATTTGTTAGTTGCAGCGTTCATATGTATACTTACAAAGTAGTCACATTTGTTTTCGTTTGCCTTTTTACTTCTATAATCTAGGAAGTAGTATTTATCATCTTGTCGTGTCGTTATTACTTGTTGATTATGTTTTTCTAAGCTTTCTTTTATAATCATTCCTATTTTTAAAACTATATTACTTTCTTTTGTATTATAAGCTCCAACTGCGCCAGAGTCTTTTCCTCCATGTCCAAAGTCTAAATACCATTTCATATTTATACCTCCTTATATTATTTTAGTAATAGTTTAATATGGTTTTATTTAAGATAAATATTAAACTATTTGAAGAATTTAGTAGGAGGCTTTGTACTTATTAGAGAATGTATATAGTATGTGTTTTAAAAAAATAAAGTTATATAGGAGGATATTATGTTAGATAATTTAACTATAAATGATTTACCAGAGGGAGTTGTTGATGTTGTTGAGGTTATAGGTATGGATGCTTTTAAGAGTTTGGTTAAGTTTGCTGGAGGAAGTAATTTATATATACCTAATGAATCAAGTCTTGTTAAAGGGGCTAGAAACAGGATGATTAGGGAGAGTTTTGATGGTGATTATAAAAAGGTTTCTAGAAAGTTTGGAATTAGCACAGCTCAAGTTAGAAATATCATTAACTATAATCATAAATATTAATAAAAAATATATATAATTGAATCAAAGACGATTATAGACAATAATAGAATGAAGTTGAAATGGAAACTAGACTAAAAGTTTTATATTATTTTAGTCTAGTTTTTCCAATATGGACTACTTAGTTATTATAAATATTTAATATAATGATTCAATTTACATTCCAATATGGTTTATATAATAAAACATATCAGATAAATTTAGTAAAGTCAAATAGTAATACTTCTATAATATATAAAATCCATGAATTATTATTTTAAAATATGTAGATATATATAATATATGTGTGCTACCATTACAGTATAAAATACAAGAAGGAGGTATATATGAGATTTTATTTAACGTTTGAATTAGAAAAAAGTTCATTGCCAAAAGATTATAGAAGAATAATATTAAGCTATATAAAAAACAAAAAGATTTTTGCTTTTCATTAAAGTTACCAAAAGCTAAATTTACAAAAGATGAAATAATATTAGAAGATAATAGTATAAAAGTATTATTTACAAGTGATGACAGACAAAAAACAGGACTTCTTTTGCAACAGGCATTCATGAAACAGAAAAATAAAAAATTTTTAATAACAAATCAAAATTCAATCACCTTAAAACAAATTCATCAACAAAGAGAACAAAAAATAACAAGCTCAAAAGTAATATTCAAAACATATGGACTTTGTATCAGAGATCATAATAAAGAAACAAACAAAGATAATCATTATGTATATAGTGATGAAAAGTTTAATGAACAATTAAAAGTAGTTCTGAAAAATCAAATATCTCAAACAGGGTTTAGCAAAGATATAGTAGATAGTATTAAGTTTTCGCCTATAAATTGTAAAAAGGTTTTAGTAAAGCATTACGATACATATGTAGATACAACAGTAGGATCATTTTTATTAGAAGGAAATCCATTATTACTTCAGTATTTATATGATGTAGGCATGGGAAGTCGAAATACAATGTTTGGTTATTTAGATTTATTAACACAGGATTTGTAAAAGGAGGCATTTAAATGAAAACTATTTTAGAAAATAATACAGATTTTAATGTTAAATTAGAGCCTTCTGACTGGAGATTTTCTGCTGCTATAGTAGGTCTTTTAGAATATTTTGAATATATAGATACATTAGAAACTTCTTATAAAGTAGAAGATGAGTATATATTGTACAATAGTGAATTAATAACAAAAGAAAACTATTTAAAATTTGTAGAAAAAAAATATGGTGAAAATCTTCATCATAAGTATGTAGAACTTAACTTAGAACATTATAATCAAGATAATAATGAAAATGATAATACATATATTATAAAGTTAATAAATGAAAAACTATCTGGAAATACAATAATGAAAAAAATATTTAAGAAAATTAAATTTGATGGAACTAATAGAGATGAAATATTGTCTTTAGTTAATAAACATAGAGAAGAACTAATTCTTGAAACTTTTAGGAATAAGTCAGACATGTATAAAAATTACTGTAATACTAACCAATTATTTAATGAAAATCAGAAGTATTGTAGATTAGTAGGTTATTATATTGATGCACCTAAAAAAGGAAAATCAACAGGGTTTGGATTTAATATGAGTAGCTTTGTTGGACAAGACATACAAGAGTTTGACTTTATACCATTTGCAT
>NZ_CATXCO010000183.1:0-4865 GCF_958366745.1 uncultured Romboutsia sp. | reverse complement strand
GGGTGAACTTATAAATTCTAATATGGCATTAATTCATATAGAAAAAGCTAATCCGAATATAAGAGGATTATATCCTTACATAAATCAACAATTTATATTAAATGAATTTGAAAATGTAGAGTTTGTAAATAGAGAAGAAGACTTAGGAATACCTGGACTTAGAAAAGCTAAACTTTCTTATCATCCTGTTAAATTTGTTGAGAAATACACTGTTAGGGAGAACTAATATGAATATGAGATATGCTAAAGAAGAAGAAATAGATGATATTAAAGAAATCTGGAATTATTGTTTTAATGATGAAGAAAGCTTTGTTAATTATTACTTCAATAATAAGTATGACAATAATAATACCATTGTAGCATGTGAAGATAAAGATATTGTATCTTCTCTTCAATTAAACCAATATAAAATAAAGTTAGATGGTAAAGAATATGAAACATCATATGTTGTAGGTGTATCTACATTTCCACAAGTAAGAGGAAGAGGGTATATGAAAAAAATTATGGAATACTCTCTTAATGAACTTTATAAAAGAAATCAACTAGTATCAATACTTATGCCTATCGATTATAGGTTGTATAGAAAATATGGATATGAGCATTGTTATGATCAATTAGAATACTCTATAAATATAGAAGATTTAAAGAATTTTAATTTATTAGGTAGGTTATACAAAGCAAGTGAAAAACATATCGACGATTTAATTGATATAAATAATTTATTTTTATCGGATGTAAATGGTAATACAGTTAGAGACAAAGAATATTATATAAATTTATTCAAAGAAGTTGAAAGCGAAAATGGTCATATATATGTTTATAAAGATGGTTCATATAAAGGGTATATAATATATTTCTTAAATGGAGACAGTATGCTTGTTAGAGAACTATTTTATAAAGATTTAGACTCATTAAAATCTATATTAAAGTTTATTTATAATCACAATACCCAATGTAAGAAAGTAATTATATCAGCCCCTGTAAATGATAAAATAAGATTTGTTTTAGAAAATCCTAAAACTATAGATATTAAAGTAAAGCCATTTATTATGGGTAGAGTTATAAATGTAGAAGAATACCTTAATGGATTAACAATCAATGATGATATAGAGATAAGCGCGAATGTATTTATAGAAGATAAATTTATAAAAGAAAATAATGGCACTTTCAATATAAAGATAAAAGATAAAAAAGTTGAAGCTAAAAAAATAAAAGGGGAATGTGATTTACATTTGAGTATTAATACGTTTACTCAGTTGGCATTTTCTTATATAGATATAAAAGAAGCTATGATTTTAAATAATATAAATAAAAATGAAAAAAATAAAGAAGTAATAGATTTATTTGAAATATTGTTTAATAAAAAAGAAAACTATATAAATGAGTATGTTTAAAGGATATCAATTTTGATATCCTTTATTTTGTTTAAGAAGTGATAGTTTTGAAGATACTTAAAGTAAATTGTTTTTGGAGGAATTATGAGAAGACCATTTTTAATAATTTTTATTATATTATTAATAGTATCTTTTATATACACTAATACTAATGCAATTAATACAGATTATGGCAATGAAGATATAGAGATTATAGGTATAGTAAAATATAAAAAAGAAAAAGAAAGATATAATGAATACATAGTTGGAAAATTTGTTGTTAGAGATTATACCAAATATAAAAAAATTAAAGTTGGTAGTGAAATAAAGCTAACAGGAAAGTTTAAAGATTTAAATAAAATGTCATATGAAAGTTTTGATTATGGCAGATATCTAAGGAGTATGGGATATAAAGGTTTAATATATTTAAAAGATTATAGTATTGTAGGAAATAATTTAATGTATGAGTATATTTATAAAGCAAAATCTTATATAAGCAATACAATAAGGTATTTATATAAAACAAACTCAGATTTTATAAATTCTATGATGTTAGGGCAGAAAGATGATTTATCACAAAATGAAAAACTAATGTTTACTAGAACTGGTACTAGCCATATTATAGCAATTTCAGGGCTCCATACAGGCATACTTTCAGGATTGATAATATTTATGATGGGAAAAATTAATAAGATTTATAAATTAATAGTTTTATCTACTATGATGTTTATTTACTCAGCTATGGTTGGTAATTCACCCTCAATAATAAGAGCTATAATGTTTATGATATCACTGTATTTAAGTTTTTTCTTAGATAGGAAGATGGATAAAATATCAACACTATCCTTTATAGGTATATTATTTGTAATAAATAATCCATACATAATATATAATATAAGTTTTCAATTGTCTTTTCTTGCAACATTGTCTATAATATATTTCTATGGTTATATAAATAATAAATTGAATATAAAAATAATTTCATTAACTTTGTCTGCAAATATATTAACAATACCAATAATATACTATAATTTCGAAGGTATACCTTTAGTTTCTATTTTCGGTAACATAATTATAGTTCCATTTATAGGTATTATTATATATTTAGCTATATTAAGTTTAATATTGTTCAATATAAATATATATATATCAAGTATAGTGGTGTATATTAATAGATTTATCTTAGAAACTATATATGTATTATTAGAAAAAATAAGTAATTTAGATTTTGCTTATATTGCTATAGAAGAACCTAAATTATACTATGTAATTATTTATTATATAGTAGTATTTTTATATATGATTTATAAAGAAGCAAAAACTATAAAGGAGCAATCACATGAACTACAAGGATATTATAAATGATATAAAAAATAGAAATATAAAAAATACTTACCTTTTTTATGGGAAAGAATATTATTTAATAGAGAATGCTATAAAAGAGATTAAATTAACTTTAAATGATGGAATGATAGATTTTAACTTAGATATTATAGATGGGAGAGAAATAGCTTTAGACCAACTTATAAGTTCTATAGAGACACTTCCATTTATGGATGATAGAAAGATTGTTATATTAAAAGATTTTGAATTATTAAAAGGTAAAAAGAAAAACTTTAGTGATGAAGATGAAAAATACTTTACAGAATATATAGATAATATACCTCAAACTACTACTTTGGTGTTTATTGTATATGGAGATATAGACAAACGAAAATCATTAGTTAAAAAGATAAGTAAAAATGGAATAGTATTTAATTGTGATAAATTATCAGATATGGATCTATTTAAATGGGTAAAGAAAAAATTTGATAATAATAATGTTATTATAGATAATGCTCAAATTATGTACTTTATAAACCAAGAAGGTTACTTAGATAAAAGTAGTGAAAAGTCTTTGTCTGACTTAGAAAATGAAATAAATAAAATTAGTTCATTTGTAGGTAAAGAAAATAAAGTAACAAATGAAATAATAGATCAACTTTCTCAGAAAAAGGTAGAAAATGATATATTTAAACTTATTGATTATATAGGACAGAAAAATTCATCTGATGCTATGAAAATTTTAAATGATATGCTTTATGAAGGAGAGTCTGTATTTGGGATCTTTTCTATGATAGCAAGACAGTTTAAAGTTATTATGCAAGTTAGACAATTACAAATACAAGGTCATAGCTCTAAGGGTATAGCAGAAAGGCTTAAATTACATCCTTTTGTTGTAGGAAAAGCATTAAAACAAACTAAAAACTTTTCTGATGAAATTATAATAGATATACTAAATTCTATACTGGAAAGTGATTTTAAAATAAAAAATGGATTAGTAAGAGATACCTTATCAATAGAAATGTTAATAAGTAAATACTGCAAAAAAGGAAATTAAAAAATCTTAGTAAGTAAATACTAAGATTTTTTAATTTAATTAATATATATAAAATAAAAACCCTTGATATTATCAAGGGTTAGTATCTATTCATAAGAAACGGATAATTAAGCGTTCATTCCGTTTAACTTTTGAGCTAATTTAGCAACTTTTCTAGATGCTGCATTCTTGTGTATAGTTCCTTTAGAAGCTACTTGGTATATCTTCTTTTGAGCAAATTGGAACTTAGCAACAGCCTCTTCTCTGTTTCCAGCTGCAACAGCTTCTTCGAATCTTCTTATTGCAGTTTTTAATTGAGATTTTCTAGCTCTATTTAAAGCAGTTTTCTTTTCGATAACTCTTATTCTTTTCTTAGCTGATTTTATGTTTGCCACGCGGTTCACCCCCTCGTTTATTTTATTATATTCATCGTCAACATATTAGATTTTAACAGAAATAAAATCAAAAATCAAGGATAAATATTTATAAGTTTTATTATTATTTCTTTTTTTATTTTAAGTTATATATTACATAAAGATAATATACAATGTGAGTGTCAAATATTCAATAACTTACAAATTTATTTATTACTGTTATAAAATACTAAAATTTGTTAAGAATTATAAATAGTATTTAATTAATACATGGAGGGTAAATATGTTTAATATAAGAACTGACTTAGCATTAGAAGCAAAAGAAATATATGAAAACGACCAAAAATCCACAGAGATACCTGGAGTAAAGGTAAAAAATAAAGATTTAGAAAACTGTAAAGTATCGATAGTTGAGGTTATAGATGAACAAGGGTATAGGAAAATATGTTACATTAGAAAGTAATCTTATGAAATTTGATGATGATGAATCTAGAGAAGAAATGATTACATATTTAAAAGATGAATTAGTAGAAATACTAGGAAGTGATAAAACTAAAAAAACTTTAGTAATAGGACTTGGTAACTGGAATATAACATCAGATGCATTAGGACCTAAAAGTGTATCTAAAACATTAGTTACAAGACACATATTTAAAAACTACAATAAAGATTATGATGATGATTTTACTGAAGTATCAGCTTTAAGTCCAGGTGTTATGGGAATTACAGGTTTAGAAACTAGTGAGACTGTAAAATCAA
>NZ_CATXCO010000182.1:0-4867 GCF_958366745.1 uncultured Romboutsia sp. | reverse complement strand
TTAACGTGTGGTTTATTTCTTTCAAATTTAGCTTTAGCCATTTTGAAATACCTCCTTGATTAATATTTTTAATTTATTACGCTTATAATAAGCTTATGGTAAGTATTTTACTATTAATCATTTCTGTTTTCAAGATGTTTTTCCAATTTTCTCTTCACTCTTTGAAGAGCATTATCTATTGATTTTACATCTCTTTTAAGCTTGTCCGCTATGTATTGATATGACTTACCATTTAAGTAGTATTCCACAACTTGTAATTCTAAATCACTTAGTAATTCATTCATTTTTGATTCTATGTGTTTTAGTTCTTCTTTGCTTATTATAAGTTCTTCTGGATCTGTAACTATACTAGTTGCAATTATATCCAAAAGTGTTCTTTCTGATTCCTCATCATACACAGGTTTATTTAAAGATATATATGAATTAAGAGGTATATGTTTTTGTCTAGTTGCCGTTTTTATTGCTGTTATTATTTGTCTTGTTATACAAATATCAGCAAATCCTTTAAAAGAATTTGTTTTACTTGCATCAAAGTCTCTAACCGCTTTATATAGTCCTATCATTCCCTCTTGAATTATATCCTCTTTATCTGCACCTATTAAAAAATATGACTTTGCTTTTGCTTTCACAAAATTTTTATATTTTTTTATAATATATTCTAATGCTATTTTATCCCCTTTGCTTGCTTTTAATACTATGTCATATTCATCTTGTTGACTGTTATCTATCGATTCATAGAATTCATCATTAGCTACTAACATGTTTATCTCCCCCATCAAACATTTTCATAGCTTTATTATAATCTAACAAATTTAGTGTTTTCAACGGTTTCTACGAATGTTCTCAAGTTTCGACAATGTTTCCTTATCTAACCTATCTTCCAACCAATTTCGTTGAATTTTTTTATGCACGCTAGTATTTTTTTCCCTTATTTTAGACTTTGCATTTTCTAAATCTAGTTTTAATTCTCTAGAAGTTATTCTGCTTGCACCTTTACCTAATACAATTTGCTGCTCTGCATAATCATTAGTAGCAACCTTTACATCATCATATTTAGATAAAGATCCTATAAATTTCTCTATATAACTATCTGCAGTTTGGTACTCTTTTGTATAAACTATAGTTATATTTTTTCTTTTTTCTATTTTCTCTTTACAACTTTTTATGTTATAGGCATCAAAAACTATTATACCTAATCTTCCTGTAAATTCAGCATATTCGATTATAGCATCTATCAATTTTTCCCTGGCATGTTCTAAATCTGATATAGCTATCTCCTTTAGTTCATCCCAGGCATTTATAATATTATAACCATCTACTATTAAATAGTCTTTTTTATTTCTTCTCATCAATTTACTTATTACCTGATCTTTGTTTAAATATCTCGTATAGTAGAATTCCTGCTGCTACTGAGGCATTTAATGATGTTACATTTCCTATCATAGGCATCTTAACAGTAAAGTCACAATTTTGTTTAACTAATCTAGATATACCAAAACCTTCACTACCTATAACTAATCCAAGTGCACCTGTAAGATTTTGTTCATAGAATGTCTGTCCATCCATATCAGCTGCAGCTATCCATAAACCTTCACCTTTTAATTTTTTTATAGTATTAACTATATTAGTAACCTTACAAACAGGTACATATTCAACTGCACCTGCAGAAGCTTTAGCTACTACTGGTGTTATATGTACTGACCTTCTTTTAGGTATTATAACTCCATGAGCACCAACTGCATCAGCTGTTCTTATTATAGATCCAAGATTGTGAGGATCTGTTATCTCGTCTAGTATTATGAAAAATGGATCTTCATTTTTAGCTTTAACACTTTCTATTAATTCGTCCAACTCCCAGTATTTATACTCACTTACTTGAGCTATAACACCTTGATGAGAGTGGCTAGTACTCACTTCATCTAATTTGTGTTTATCTACATATTGTATTACTATATTTTTTTCTTTAGCCATGCCTATTATTTTTTTGATAGAACCTTCTTTAGCCGAATTTGCTATCATTATTTTATCTATTTCTCTATCATTTTTTATTGCTTCTATTACAGGATTTCTTCCTTCTATTGTTGCCAAACTTTCCACCGCCTATAAATTTTTAAATTTTTCTCTTATTTCAACTATTTTACCACAAGTCATGTTACCTTCTGGACATGGTCCTTGAACACAGTTTGGTCCCATATTTCTAAATAATATCGGAGCTACTTGTTTTAATTGTCTTAACATTTCTATAGCTAACTCCCTTATTTCCCATTGTGCTCTTTCGCAACATCTGTGGTTTAAGAAATTATATAAACTTCTTACGTTCATAGTAAATACCATTTTTGTTTCGCAAGCATTAGGAAAAACATATCTAGCATCTTCTATAGCTTGCTTTTCTGCACTTCTTTTTGCTTCTTTCTCATTTTTTCCATTTTGTATTAATTTATTATAGTGTTTTTCAAATAATATTTCCACAAGCTTATCATAAGCTTCTTGATCTTTCTTCATTGTTTCTATGAATAGCTCTCTTGCCTCATCTATTTCATTTATATGGTGAGGAATTATGTATTCAAATTGATTTAACTTAACATATCTTTGACTTTGTTGTGAGTAACTAGCTATACGATGTCTCACTATTTGGTGAGAACAAGCCCTAGATATTCCCTCTACTGCAAATGTAAATGACACGTGTTCCAGAGGAGATTCATGACCTATACTTATCAGCATATTTAAAAACTTATCTATGCTCTCTGGTGTTAAATTTTCTTCTATTTGGTCAACGCCAACTGCTGAATAACATAATTTGGCAGCCATTGATATAACTTTCTCTGGCTCTGGTGTATGAGATAATATTTTTACCTTCATTCCTAGTTCCTCCCTTAACTTATTTTATAAATATTATACATTAAAATCCCATAATTAAGAAATAAATTAAGAAAAGTATTGCCTTGTATAGCAATACTTTTCTTAATTACATATTAGCTTCAATGATTTTTATTCCTTCAGATATTATATATTCTAATCTTTCATAGTTTTTATCTAAATATAAATATCCGATTAAAGCTTCAAATCCTGTCGCATGCTTATAATCTATAATATCTGCATTTTTAGGAGAAGTGTGAGATTTTTGATTTCTTCCCCTCTTATAAATTCTTAGCTCATCTTCTGTTAATTGATCTTCTATATTGTGTATTATAGTAGCTTGAGCCTTAGCATTTACATATTTTACTGCTGACTTGTGAAGATCGTTAACTTTTTTATTTATATTCTTAGTTATTAGGTACTCCCTTATATGCGATTCAAAAACCGTATCACCTAAATATGCTAATACTAATGGAGACATAGTTATTAATTCTGTTCTATTCATAATTATACTCTCTTCCACTTTGTTCCTTGTCTAGTATCTTCTAATACTATACCTTTATCTAATAATTCTTGTCTTATCTCATCTGCTAATTTAAAATCTTTATTTTTCTTAGCATCTGCTCTTTTTTGTATTAGCTCTTCTATATCTTTATCTAAAATATCATCGTTTTTCTTATTTACTATATTTAAAACTCCAGTTAATTCATTGAATTTATCTAAGCACATCTTTGCAAATTCTAATGAAGATGTTTCATTTACATTTGTATTTATAAACTTTGATAATTCAAAAATAGCACTTACTGCATCTGCTGTATTTAAATCATCTTCCATAGCATTTATAAACTTATCCTTATAAGATTCTAATTCATTTATTAGTTCTTTTTCTTCATCTTTTATAGCAGATTCTGATAGGTTGCTTATAGTAAATTCTAATTTTTCCTTTGCATTATAAAGTCTTTCAAGTCCTGCCTTTGCTTGATTAAGCATTTCATCACTGAAATTAACAGGATTTCTATAATGAGCTGATAACATAAAGAATCTTACTATTTCTAAGTCATATTTCTTAGATATATCTCTTACTGTAAAGAAGTTACCTTTTGATTTACTCATTTTTTCATTATTTATATTTATATATCCATTATGAACCCAATAATTAGAGAATGTTTTTCCACTTCTAGCTTCACTTTGAGCTATTTCATTCTCATGGTGAGGGAATGCTAGGTCTTGACCTCCAGCATGTATATCTATAGTTTCACCTAAATATCTATTAGACATAACAGAACATTCTATATGCCATCCTGGTCTACCTTCTCCCCAAGGGCTATTCCATCCTGGTTCACCTTCTTTTTTAGACTTCCATAAAACAAAGTCCATTGGATGTCTTTTTTGACTATTTACTTCTATTCTTGCTCCAGCTTCTAGCTCATCTTGATTTTGTTTAGAAAGTTTCCCATATCCTTCAAACTTCTTAGTATCAAAGTAAACATCTCCATTTACTTCATAAGCATATCCTTTGTCCTCTAAATCTTTAACAAAGTCTATTATTTGTTGTATATTATCTGTAACTCTAGGATGAACATCTGCTCTTTGTATTCCAAGACCGTCTGCATCTACAAAGTACTCGTTTATGTATTTATTAGCTACATCTTCAGGGCTTATTCCTTCTTCATGTCCTCTTTTTATTATTTTATCATCTACATCTGTAAAGTTTTGAACAAATGTTACATCGTATCCTTTGTATTGTAAATATCTTCTTAATGTATCAAACATTATAAAAGGTCTAGCATTCCCTATATGTATATAGTTATATACTGTCGGTCCACATACATACATTTTTACTTTTCCTTCTTCTAATGGTATAAACTCTTCTTTTGTTCTAGTTAATGTATTATATAATTTCATACTTATCACCTCGCTATATTGTTATATCTTGCCATTATTATTTATATACTATATTATAATTTAAAATTTATTTAATTAATAGTATTACTATTATATCCTTAGTATA
>NZ_CATXCO010000181.1:0-4901 GCF_958366745.1 uncultured Romboutsia sp. | reverse complement strand
ACTCCTAACTATTTTTAGTTTATTTTTAATAACTATATTAGAATTATCTTTTCCAATATTATAAATTTCATGACTAATTCTTATATTTTATGGTTGATAATTAAAAATATTTTTGTGATATTCTAATTAATACATGAAAGTAGGAGCTAATACTCCTATCTTAAACTTCCTAGTTTATCTTTTGCTATATCTTTATTAACTCAATTATTTGCACACTTATTTTTGTACAAAGTGCTCCTGTTGATTCATCAAACAAAATTATATATTTAAATTTTCAAAATTTTGTTGCCTTTTTGTATCCTTAATCATATAATTATTATATAATTAATTAAATCCCTGAAGGGGAGTAGCTTACACTTTTAGTGTTAATCAGTCGTCATTTCAGTGTTTAAAATCACTCGGTTGATTAACAAGTTTTTATACTTGATAGCAAGACCTTCAAAATAGTTAGATATTTTTATATCTTTCTATTTTAGAGGGTCTTTTTTAATTATAAAAATAAATTTGGAGGTATGAATTTTGAATTATATTTTATTAGTAATTGGTTTTATTTTACTTGTTAAAGGTGCAGATTACTTTGTTGATGGCTCTTCAAGCATAGCAAAAAAACTAAGAATTCCATCACTGATTATAGGACTTACAATAGTTGCATTTGGAACAAGTGCTCCAGAAGCCGCTGTAAGTATTACAGCTTCTGTAAATGGTCAAAATGGTATGGCAATAGGTAATGTTATCGGTTCTAATATATTTAACTTATTAATGGTTATCGGTGCATCTGGTATTATAAAACCTTTATTGGTTGAAAAATCAATATTATCTAGAGAATTTCCATTTGTTCTTTTAACATCTATAATCTTAGTTATATTATCTTTAGACTCTTTACTTTTTAACTCTTCTATTAATATTATAAGTCGTATGGATGGTATAATTTTATTAATTTTATTCGCAGTATTCTTATATTACCTAATAAATTCTGCTATGAAAAATAGAAAAGAAAATTTATGTGATCCAGAAACTTCTGTTGATATTGATGTGAGCAATGTTAAAGCTATAGAAAAAAATAATACTATGATTAAATCTATATTAATCTCAATAATAGGTATAGCAGCAATAATATTTGGTGGAAACTTAGTTGTAAATTCAGCATCAGATATTGCTAGTAGCTTTGGTGTTAGTGACCAACTAATCGGCCTTACAGTAGTTTCAATCGGTACTTCTCTTCCAGAGTTTGTAACATCAGTTATAGCTGCTACTAAAGGGGAAAGTGATTTAGCCTTAGGTAATGTCATAGGTTCTAATATATTTAACATACTATTTGTTATTGGTGCTTCAGCTTTAATTTCTCCTATGACAGTAGATCCTAAATTAATAATAGACGGTGCTATAATGATTTTATCTACGGTATTAGTTTATTTCTATGCATATAGAAAAAATGATATTAGTAAGTTTGAAAGTATAACTTTATCATTGCTATACTTTGGATATATGGGATATTTAGTATTTACAGCTTAAATTTTAATTTGCTAAAAATCTTTTTACTATTATACAACTACTTATATTTCTTTTATTCACATAATTTTTTATCATATAATTTACTCATACGTAAAAAATAAAGCTGTATATAAGTTAATACAGCTTTATTTTTATTATATATCTATTGTGGACATGCATAAGTATTTCCATCTACTGATTGTAGAAGTTCTATATTAGGTGGATTTCCAATTATATATATTGAATATATTCTATCAGGTTTAAATTGAATATTTGATGTCACTATATCATTTCCAGTTAAGTTACCTCTTACTGATACAGTATATTGTCCTGGGTCTAAATATTCGTATAGTGTTTGATCTCTATAGTCTATATCGTCTACTACGGGCTTATCATTATAAAAAACATCTGCTATTGGTAAGTCTGGTGATAGGTTAATAAATCTCTGTACTGCTTGAGTATTTGATGTTTTTTGTTCTACATCCTCATCTACAATTATTAAAGCTTCTTGGCCTACATTTCCTGTAATAGCTAATGTAAATAAGTTTTCATCTGGTAATCTAAATGTTGTTTTTATTAATATATTTTTTGTACCAGCTTCATTTATGTCAATTTTATATGGTCTATTTTCCATATATACATATGGTGTAAAGTCTTTATATTTTATATCTGAGTATAAAAGTTTATTATCAACATATATATCAACTGCTTGTTGTGAAGGTAGAACATTCAAATACCTAATTAATCCTTTATTTTCCTCTATTTTAAAGCAATCCATTTAGATTTCCCCTCCCCCTCTAAATATACTATTTTTATATATTATGTCATCTGATTTATATTGTTACCTTTAAAATCTAACTTAACTAATCTTCTCATTAAACATTTATATCTATAAAATTTTTATTAAATGGAATAATATTTATATATTATATAAGGAGGAATTACATATGACTAGAAAAAGAATAGGAATAGAAGGTATGAGCTGCGGGCATTGTGTAAATCATGTTAAAGAAGCTCTAACTGAAGATATTCAAGGAGTTAAAATAATAGATGTAAGCCTAGAAAACAAGTGTGCTACAGTTGAAGTTGATAATAATGTATCTGATGAACATATAAAAGCTGTAATATCAGATTTAGGATATATTGTTACATCAATAAAATAAAGATAGCATAAAATTTTTATTAATTACATTTATAAATAAAAAATTCGCTTCGCTCATGTCGCCAACGACTTCGTCCGTTGCTCAAAATCTTTTTTACGCTCAAAACCAGTTGATTGATATTACTTACATTCAGAAGTTATCCACATTTTTTTAAATATTATAATATCCTTAATCGTAAAAAAGGAATATAGCATATTTAATAATGCTATATTCCTTTTTGTACTTAGTATCAAAATAAATTTTTGTATAAGCTCTTTATAAAAATAAATCTTAAAATAAATACAAGCTACATATGATCTATCATAAACCTTATGATTTCAATCACTTCATATTCAATTAAGCTAAACATTTTATATACAACATGACTTTTAGGAATATTTTCAAATTGTTCATCTATATAAGTTTTAACTATAATATCTTCCTCTAAATCATAAACTAAGTTTAATGTTGGAGTATCAAAATCCTTTATATCTACAGTAAATATAAAACTTCTATTAGCATCATTATCTATACATTCTTCTATATATTCTATTTTAAATTTCACATTTTCAAATAACATAATATATCCTCCTAAAACTTATTATTGGTAGATTTGTCCAAGGAAATTACTATTTATGTTTATAATTATTTTAGTATAATTTTATATATTTTAAATTCATTATATATTTTTTTTATAAAATTTCTAAAATAATCTATAAATATTTTATTATATTGTCTTATCCTTTGTTTTTCTATCATAAAGTATGGCGCATAAAACCCCTAGAATCGCCACTGCCATCATAATAAGAATAGCTCTATCAATTTTTAAATACTCTATTAAAAAACCAACTACAAAAGAACCAATAATAACGCCTAAGCTATTAAACATAGCAAATCCCATAAGCTGAGAAGTTGTTTTTAAATTTTCAGGACATACCCTATCTATCATAGTTCTTCCTACCATAAGAATAATTGGATATGTAAATATTTGAAGTAATCCACTTAAATATATAGCATAAATATTATGTATAAAATAAAGTACTGACATTTGTATAAATATTACTATAGGAGATAATATAAGCAATTTATCTGGACTTAGTTTATGCATTATCTTACCACAAAGTATTAGCATTGCTATTTCACTTACGGAACATATAAAATTGTATATACCTAAGTCTGATGTATTTCCTCCAATTCTTGTTATTCCATAAGGAACTAATTGTAAATATCCTCTAAATCCTATACATATAATTAAAAGTGTAACTACTGTAAATATATAATCTTTATTTGTTAATAAAGGTTTAAAACTTATACTTCCTTCACAACTTTTAACTACATCCTTTAATCTAAATGCACAAAATATTCCAACTAAAAGCGATCCTATATATATAAAGGTTACATATTTATATCCTAAATTTGAAATAACAAAACCTACAATTAAAACTCCAAATGCCCATCCTACAGAACCAAAAGCTCTTAATTGTCCAAATCTTGATTTTATATCATTGCTACTTTCCATAATCCAACTATCACAAAGAGGTCCTAACATAGAATTAAACAATCCCATTAAAAAAAATCCTATGTAAAATACTACACCTTTATTAAATAAAATTGCTATAGCTCCAGTTATAGTCGTTACTATAAGTGATGGAAATAGTACTTTTTTTATAGTTTTAAGCTTATCACAAAAATATCCAATGGAAAAAAGTCCCACTAGACCACTTAATGTAAATAAGCTAATTAAACTTCCTGTTTGTATAGGATCAAATCCTTTATACTGTAAAAATGGAATTAACATACCAGCTATAGTAGATGTTCCGAAAAATACAAAAAAGTAAATGATTCTAAATAATAGTGCTCGCATCCTCATCCTCCCTAACAAATTATTTAATATTAGTATCTACATTTAATTTTTTTATATTATTTAAAATTTATTTTTCTTAACCAACATATCGTTAAAACACTTCAAATTTATAGATTGCTATTATAATTTGTCCAAAATACTTATAAAATATAAAATACTTATATCAAAAAAGACTGGATATAATTTTAAAATTATATCCAGTCTTTTTTAACTTATACAAATTAACTTCATCATTTAATCTATATACTACACAACTTCGATTTTTATATATTTTTAGATAAATATACTATAGTCTAAAATATAGGAATTATAGTTCCTTTATACTCATTATTTATAAAATCTCTTGCTTCATCAGATGTTAATGCCTTCTTTAAAATCTGTATTTTTTCACTTTCTTCATCACC
>NZ_CATXCO010000180.1:0-4902 GCF_958366745.1 uncultured Romboutsia sp. | reverse complement strand
GAATAATAAAAAATGAAGGTAAATCTGCAATTATGGTAACTCATGACATTTCAGATGCACTATCTATAAAAGTGCTACCTCTGAAAATGATATAATAAATTCACCTAAACAAAATATAGATTCATCCTCAGAATTAAAAGATGTTGACTCAGTAGATATCAACTATACTGATTTAACTACTCCAGAACTTAAAAAAAATACTTTTGGACAAAGACTTAGAAAGTCTAGATTAGAATTAGGATTATCTGTAAAAGATGTAGCAGATATCTGTAAAATTACTCCTTCTGTTGTCAACGGATATGAACTCGAAAGATTCTATCCTTCAAAAGAAATTTTGGACTTGCTATCATCTACATTTAATGTAAATTATTTATGCTCTGATGGGTATACAAACTTAATTTCAAACTATGATATATTTATAGAAAATCTTAAAATTTGGATTTCTGATAACAACTTTACTACACAAATAGCCGCAGATAAACTTGGTGTTTCTCGCTCTTTACTTAGATTTTGGTTTAATGGTGGTACTATGAGAATAAGTCTATATAATAAAATAAAAGGTAATTTGGCACACTATAATCTTATATAAAATTTTCAAATAAAAAATGGGGAATATCTTACAAAAGATACTCTCCCTTTTTTATCTATACAAATAATTATGCTTTTTATATTTTCAAAAATATAAGTTTATTATAATATGTTAGTATCATTAATTTTATTTATACTTATACTTCGCTCTTCTTTTAGTGTTACAAATGATTCTATTTCTTTTGTTAAACTATGATGACTTTCATTATACTCACTACTCTTTAAATATCTTATTAGATCTTCTCTATCATATTCGTATTTTAACCATGTAGCTATTGGTAAGTCATATTCCTTTATATAT
The DNA here is from genome assembly GCF_958366745.1 of uncultured Romboutsia sp. Classification (NCBI taxonomy): domain Bacteria; kingdom Bacillati; phylum Bacillota; class Clostridia; order Peptostreptococcales; family Peptostreptococcaceae; genus Romboutsia; species uncultured Romboutsia sp. The sequence continues at coordinate 4,013 of NZ_CATXCO010000180.1, read as the reverse complement.
TGTATTAATTTATCTTTTTTATTTGGTCTTGCACTAATTTTGTACTTCTTATTTAAAGTAATATCACTATCATAAACTGTAACTTTACTCTTATCTGTTGCTAGTAATATATTTTCTATCATTAGTTCAATATTTCTATTTTCTTTTTCTATTTCATTCATTTCTTTCTTATTTTTATAATTCTTTATCTCTATTTCTTTTATAAGCTCTCTTTCTTTTTCTTTCAAAGCTCTAATTCTCTCTATGTTACTATAATATTTATCTAATAGCTCTTTTTCTATCAAGTCATTTACTTCTATACTATTAATTTCTAACATATATTCTCCCCCAATATCTATTAATTATAAACTATTTACCATTCCACTCATCACTTTCAATTTCAAGTAAATTAGGCGTTATTCTAATAGCTTTGTATTTACCCTTTTTTAAGTTTTCATCATAATTAAATGTAATTATAATGCTCCTTCTAGGTTCTTCATTTAATTTATACCTTTTAGGAATATTTTCTATATTCCCATTATTAATATTTGCAAGTGCTGCAATTAAATGTTGCTTCTTATTATCTTTAATAATACCTCTAAATGTTTTTTCATTCATAATAATATATAGTTCTTTTTCAAATTTATTATATAAATAAATTTGCCTCCATGAATAATTTTGAATATAGCTAACAGTAAACTTATTATTATTCCTAAATGTATGTTTTAAGTTAGAATATATATGATCCCATAATAAACGATCTTTTCCAATCATAAGTTCAAAGTTATTTTCTTTAAATAGCCTATTATTTTTAATTTGAGCTCTATTTATACATTTTGCGATATAATCTTTTTCTTTGAATTTCAACTTAGTAGGATCTTTCATAAGTAATACCATCCCCCAATAATACAAATAAACTTAATAATATATTATATTTTTATATGTATATGTTATATTATCTTGTACTTATTTAATTATTGTAAAAATAAAATATGGATAGCTAAAATATATTAACTATCCACGATTAATATCACTTATGTAAAATATATGAATTTATACCATACCTATTAAAATAATCAACTAATAAACTACCATTTATAAGAGATATATTATTTTCAGATGCAAATTTCTCACACTGAGAACTAAAATTACTTGTAGAAATAAATATACCTTTCATAGCATCAGAATTTCTTAATACTGACTCAAACTCTCTAAGCTTTGGTATATCAATATTATTCTTGTATCGTTTTACTTGACCAATAACCTTTCCTCCCATTATTGGATCATTATTATATAACTCACAATCTATACCACCATCATTAGTTTTCTTTGTTTCTATTACTTCATATCCCATATTTCTAAATAATGTACATACTAAACTTTCAAGTGCAAATGGATCTACCTCTAATAAATTTATACTTTCACTACTTATAACTGATTTATTTAAATAATCACATTTAGCTATAGGAGTGATTTCCTTAAAGCATAAATTTGAACCTATGTCTATTCTACCTTGCATAGTTTGTTTTAAACATTTTAATTTATCTATTCTACTCATATCAATACTATTAAAGATATTCTTATCTACCATAACTGATATTATATACGGATTTATATCTTGTCCTGTAGATGAATCTATATCTTTTATATATCCATTGAACACAATTGTATCTATATTATTATGTATATCTTGATTAAATACATTGCTAATACTGTTAAGAGCTATAGAGAATACAACTTGGTTATAAATACTATTTCTATCTTTCACACTCATAGTAATAGCTTTTATCTCATCTTTTGTTTTTTTATATTCATAACCTGTTTTATCTGGTACTATTTGTATATCCGGTAATAAGTAATCTATTACTAACTTATTTGAGTCTTTACAATAACCTGTATTTATACATCTCTTAAATTCAACTGGATACTCTATTTGATTTAATAATTCTGCTTTATAACTACTTATAATTGACGCATCCCTATTTTTATATAATTCTTTTTTAGTGTTTATAATTTCATTTGTTTGAAGCTCATGAACTTTAATCAAAGATTCAATCTTACTTTTTCGATTAGCTTCATTTTCTTCATATATGTTATATTCTTTTTCATATCTTTCCTTTTCTTCTTTTACATATAAATTATATTTTTGCTTAGGTCCTTCAAATAATTTTTCTATTATATTAGATTTTCGTATATTTAATTCACTAGGTTTTGTATATGGAACTAATAACTCTTCTGGTAATTTTAATTCCTGCAAATCTTTTTTTATAAACTCTTCAATTGATATTTCTCTACATTTGCTATTTATTATATTATTTAGATTCTTTATATAAATATCTATATTATTTGTTAATATAGAAGCTTCTTCATGTCTATCATTTATGTATTGTTCTTTTTGTTGCTTTTCAAGTTCTTTCATCTTTTTCTTTTGTTCTTTGATTAATTGTTTTGCTACTTGATTTGAAAAGTTTGCTACACCTTTTTTAGCCATAATCTATGCTCCTTCAGTTAGTTATTATATTTACATTATTTGCATAAATTACATTTTTTATGAATTCAATCCTTATAAATTGATTTTGAATATTCATTCTATAGCTTTACTTATCTTGATTAGTTCTATTAATATAGCTTCCATGTAAAGACTTATATCTCCATCACTTGTTATCTATAAAGATTCTATTCATTATTTAATACATTATTTTGTTGCTTATACTCCAATAACTTATCCACCCCAAAATTCCTAACCAAAGCCTGCTCCGTAATAATCCAAGTAGTTCCCATCTTCTTAACATCAACCCCCTCAACAAGCTTTTTCCTTGCAACTTGCTTTCTAAAACAAGAATCCCCCACCCCATAAATCTTAGCTGCCTCAAGAAAAGTATATAACCCTTCAAAACTCCCACAACATCCATTATATTTTAAATCATCATTTTCCATAAAATCACCTCTTTATAAACATACCTCTACTATTACCGCAAACGTGAATTTTTAAACCTATCTTAATTAAAATCTATATTGCCACAAACACAAAAACCTACTTATTCCAATACTTTCATACATATTTTCCCGCAAACAGGACAAACTATATACATAAAATAAAACACCAAAGGAGAAACAAAAATGCAAATATACATAGCAGACTTACAAGCATATAATAGCGGATACTTAAAAGGAGAATGGATTAAACTACCAACAGAAGAAGATGATATACAAGATGCAATACTAAGACAAAGCCAAAACGTACAGAGCGACTTCGCAATACATGACTGGGAACTTCCATTTGAAATAAGTGAATACACAAACCCATTAAAAATAAATGAACTTTGCCACACTATACAAGAATTAAACTTAAACAAATACTTAATACAGCATCTTGAATATGCCTATGGAGTAGATTTAAAAAATACCGATACTTATACACTAAAAAATTATTTAGATAATATATATACAATAGAAGCTAGTAACAATATAGAATTTGCACAAAACTTCATATATGAATTCTACTTTGACCAAATAGAGGCCCTACCTTGGGAGATATCATATAGCATAGACTATGAAACTTTATATAAAAAATTAGAAATGACAATGAACATAACCAAAAACGAATATGAAAATATATACTACTACTCTAATAACTAAAAATCATAAAATAAAATACCAAACATAAAAAGCTTCTAATTAATTAGGAGCTTTTAAAGTTTTAAATTCTTAATAACCTATATAATTTTAAATGCTAATATATCTGCTTTAAAAGCTATATATACACCAGCATTGGATAGCGGAGCAACGATTTTATCCAATGCGGTATACCAAACAATAAGATACATTGCCGACACCAGGTAAATAGACTCATATGTATAGTAGGAGACTTGCACTATAAATTATTGATATGTATTTTATAGAAAATGTGGAGGCTTAATAAATTAAGTAAGGTTCATGCACCCAATAAAACCTAGAAACTGGGCATTGGGCTTAGGGCAGTGAATGGCTATTCCAAAGAAGCTACGAGCACAAATGAGCGGCTAAGATACGTA
>NZ_CATXCO010000179.1:0-4932 GCF_958366745.1 uncultured Romboutsia sp. | reverse complement strand
TATGTCTAGCTATTTTTATTGATTACTTATCACACAATTATCTAACAGAGCCTAATAAAAAGGTAGTTACTTTTGCTAATTAAAAAAAGCTTATGTAGCTATCTTTTTATTTTAATTATTGGATATGCTTAAAAACTTTGTGATTTATTGTGATAATACAACAAAGCCTACAATTGTTATATATTGCGTGGTAACATGTTTAGCATTTAATTCTAATAGCGTATAATAAAGCTAGTCTATCTATAAACGTGGAATATATTGACAATATCGATACACGATGTTAATATTTAATTACAAATATCGTGTATCGATATTGTCTAATATGATGGTAATTTTAGAATATAAAATTAGGAGTGTTAAAATGGCGAGAAAGCAATTTCAGACCTTGTCAGAACCGATGTATTATATATTATTAGCCTTAACAAGTGAATGTTGTGGCGTAGATATTATGAAAAAAGTTGAAGAAATATCAAAAGGAAGAATATCTGTAGGGCCAGGAACACTATACACATTACTTGGGAAATTTGAAAGTTCTGATTTGATAAGAGAAACAGAAGTTCAGGGAAGAAAAAGAAGTTACATAATAACAAAACAGGGATATGAAGCACTAAATCAAGAATATATACGACTTAAATCCATGGTGAATGAAGGTGCAGAATATATAGGGGGGCATTATGAGGATAAGTAAAAGCAAATTTGTTAAATTAATATCAATTAAAGAGCATGAGTGCAAAGCATTGGAGGAGTATTTAGAAGAAAAAGCATTGGAAGGGTGGATGCTAGAGGATATAATATGTGGATTTTTAATATTTAAAAAGAATAAGCCACAAAAATGTAAGTTTGCAGTAGATATATTTACAGATAATAATAAGGATGAATATATAGAATATTGTGAAGCTGGAGGATGGAAGTATTTATTTCAGCATGATAAATTTTTAATTTTTTATACTGAGGATAAAATTATTACACCTATACAAACTGATGAAGAAATAGTATTGAAAAAAGTGAGAAAATCTATTTTGAGAAGTTTACTATACAATATTTTTCTCATAGGATTAATGATATCTAATTTATTTACAGGTGAAAAAAATGGTTATGGTTTTTTTAGTGAAATATCAGATAATGGAGCTTTACTTGTAATGGCTTCACTAATTATAATCATTATAGGTGCTGTAATTGATACAGTTAAAGATGGATTATGGTATTTTAAATCTAATAGAGCTTTTAAGATCAATGAAAATATAAATTATCCGAGTTTAAAATCACTAAAAGTAAAAAATGTTTGTTTTTCCATGTATATGTGTATTTTAGGTTTGATGATTATTAATTTATTTGGAGATATAGGTAGTAATAAAGGTCATATATTTTTAGCTGTTTTCGTAGTTATGTGTGCTGTTTGTATAAGTAGAATTATAAATATACTACTTAAAAAGTATAAAAAAGCAAGTAAAGTACTAGCTGTTCTTATTTGTGTTGTTGCAATATTTATATCTACTAATATTATAGTATCAGGAAGAGACATGATTAATTATGTAAGAAATGAGAGTCAAACACCTATAATGAGTATAAGTGATTTTATAGATATGAAGACCAAAACAGAATATTTATATTTTGATAGTTCTAAGTCTTTTTTAGCAAGTTCTTATACTTATTCTTATGAAGGATATTATTCTGGTACAGAAGCTGTAGATAAGGTGGGAAGTGAAGTATATTTTGATTATGAAATATGTAAAAGTAAATATAAGTGGATAATTGATAAAACTTTTGAAACCTATTTAAAGAGGTACAAGCACTTTGAATATGAGGAAGTTCAAGGTGATAATTGGGGTGCTTTAACTGTATACAAATCAGATAAATTGAATGGTGGATATTTACTTAAATATAAAGATAGAGTAATTTCAGTTACTGGAAGTATAGATTTCAGTAAGAAAAATATAAAGCTTATAAAAGAAAAATGTATTAATTGGTAATGAATAGGTGATGTATTTTTAACTTTTGAACTTGGAGTGACTATAAATTAAATTATAATTTATAAAATAAATTTGATGAACAATTTTAATATATTACGAAGAATTTATAACAAATTAGAAAATAACCATACCTTATAATTCAAAGCATTGAAAGTACTAAGGTATGGTTATTTTTATGATATTATTATAAAGTAAGCTAATATAGCCTAATTATTAGAATAAATAAGTGATAATATTTTTATAAATATCATAATTATTTTATAAAATTTGTTTAGAGTTAAAATCTAAGGGTATATATTTACTATAATAAAGATAGAGATAAGTTAGATATTTAAAAGGAGAAATAAATATGTTAAATCAAAATACAATAGATATAATAAAAAGTACAGTTCCAGTATTAAAAGAACATGGAGTAGAAATAACAACAACTTTCTATAAGAGAATGTTTGAAAATAATCCTGAAGTAAAAGCTATGTTTAATATGGCTAAGCAAGAATCTGGAGAACAACCAAAGGCATTAGCAATGGCTGTATTAGCAGCTGCACAAAATATAGATAACTTAGAAGCAATATTACCAGCTGTACAAAAGATGTGCAAAGCTCACGTTAATGCAAATGTAAAACCAGAACACTACCCAATAGTAGGTGAAAACTTATTAGCAGCTATAAAAGAAGTATTAAAAGATGCTGCAACAGAAGAAGTATTAAATGCATGGGCAGAAGCTTACGAAGTTATAGCTAAAGTATTTATACAAATAGAAAAAGACATGTATATAGACCAAATATGCATAGATAACCAAATACATCAAAGAATGTAATATATTAAAAGGCTCCTTTATAAAAAGGAGCCTTTATTAATGTATTTACTATTTATCAGAAAATTATCTAATAGAGTTTATACTAAAATAAATACCTTTGTATCTATATTATATTTAATGAAGTTACAAAGGTATTATACTAATTATATATCTTCATTTTGAAGGTAATATAAGCTATAGAAATAACCTTTAAGGCTAATTAAATAATCAAAAGAGCCTTTCTCAATAACCATACCATCCTTCATAACTATAATTTCATCATAATTAAGTAAAATATTTTTTATAAGCTTGTGTGTAACAACTATTAATGTTAAATCATTTATAGAAAGGAGAGAACTTTCTAAATTATAAGCCGTTTCATTATCAAGGGCTGATGTAGACTCATCTAAAATTAATATTTTAGTATTATTTATAAGAGAACGAGCTATAGCTATTCTTTGCTTTTCTCCACCTGATAATTTGTTTCCATTTTCACCTACTAAAGAATTAATACCATTAGGAAGTCTTGATATTAAATTAGAAAGACCAGACCTATCACATATATTTAATACTTCTTCATCACTATAGTTTGCAAATAATTTTATATTTTCTTTAATAGAATCATCAAACATAAACACATTTTGTTGAATCATAGACATATTTTTATATAAATCATTACTAAATATTTTATGAATATCTTTATTATCAATTAAAATATCACCGTTGTAATCTTTGTAATATCTCATAAGTAATTTTATTAATGTAGATTTACCACAACCACTTTCACCTACAATGGCGTATTTTTTATTTTTCTCAAAGGTTAAATTAATATTATTTAAAGCCTTTCTATCATTAGTATAAGAAAAATCTAAGTTTTTAACTTCTATACTGTTTTCAAATTTAGGTAAAGATACTTCTTCAATATCTTCACAAGAGTCGTAAAGTATTTCATCTATTTTATCAGCTATAAGTGAAACTGATTTTATTTGATTAATTAAAGAAATACTAGTTTTAACAGGACCAACTATATGAGTGCTAAGTTGTATTATAATAATGGCAGTACCAACAGATATTTCTCCTTTATACATAAGGTATCCGCCAAGTATTAAAACTCCTAAGTAAACTGTAACGCTAAAAGATAGCGAAAATCCTTTTATAATAGATTCAAGTATAGAACATTTTTTCTTAGTAGATTCAACAGTATTAGATGAATTTTTAAATATAGTATTAATTTTACTACCAATATTAAATCCTTTTATAACTTCAAATCCTGAAAATAAGTCCTTAGTAACAGAGGTTATTTCCTCTAAATTATGTGAATAGTTATTTTTTTCAATTATTAATTTTTTAGAAAGAGCATTAGGTATTACAAATCCAAGGATACCAAATATAACTATAAATATTACTATTGATGGGCTTATTGAAAATAAAAATAAAAGAGAAATTATAAATGATATAAAAGAAGATATAACTAAGAATATATTGTTTAATAAGCTATCTTCAATTATTTTTATATCGTTATAAAGTATTGATATATACTTTCCACTATTATCTAAAAAAAAGTCCTTCATATCTTTGTTTAATATTTTAGTAAATATATCGCATCTTAAATAATTTACTGTATTTTTTATGTAAGAGGACATAACATATCCATCTACACATTCAGTTACGAATAATAATATTATAAGAAAAATACTAGCTAAAATAATTGGAACAAACTTTTCTGTTTCACCATTTGAAAATATATCAACTATAAATCCCATCATAAAATCAAAGCAGATTACAGATAAAGCTGCTAAAGATATGGTTAATACTCTAGTAAAAAATAGAAGTTTGTATTTAAATAGATACTTCCATAGTTTTTTCATGACTACCTCCACAATTTATATTTATCAAACTACACTAAAGTATATATTATCTATATTTAAAAGTAAATTAATAAAAATTGAAAACCTAATGGTAGATAAAGATACATTTGTAAGCGGTGTATATATACTTTTGAGAATTTACTTTATCTTAACTATCAAGTACAAAACTAGTATTAGATAAATGGATTAAATACTGATAACTAATGATATTAGGGTTTTCTATAAGACAATGTGCAGAAGCCGTAAATTATTATCTAAGATGTAACAAAATTATATATAAATTTGATGTTTAACTTTT
>NZ_CATXCO010000178.1:0-4996 GCF_958366745.1 uncultured Romboutsia sp. | reverse complement strand
CAAATAAAATAAGTATAGAACCAGAAATAAGACCTATAACTATATTTATCATAGTGCATTTCTTTACCCCTTCTTTAATACGTTCAATATTTCCAGCACCGAGGTTTTGAGCACAATATGTTGCCATAGTTACACCAAATGTAATACTAGGTTGCATTACAAGTTGTTCAACCTTAGAGGCAGCTGTATGAGCAGCAACAACATTAGAACCGAAAGCGTTAATTGCTGCTTGAAGTATTATTACACCCAGAGCAGTTATTGAAAATTGTAATGCCATAGGTATACCTATTTTTAAATGGTTTACAAAATGTTTAGTTCCAGCTATAAAATGTTTTTTTTCAAGTTTAAGCATTGAAAATTTTTTAGAAGTATATATTAAGCATAACAAACCAGCAACTCCTTGAGCGATAACTGTAGCATAAGCTGCACCAGCAACTCCCATTTTAAAATTAATGATAAATACTAAGTCTAATATTATATTTAAAATAGATGATACAATTAAGAAATATAATGGGGTTTTACTATCTCCAAGAGCTCTTAATATACTTGATATCATATTGTAGAAAAATGCTGCAGTAGTTCCTGCGTATATTACAACAATATATGAGTATGAATCATTTATTATATCATTTGGTGTATTCATTAAATGAAGCAAAGGCTTTGCTGTAAATATACTTATAATAGTAATTATAATAGCCATTATTACTGATAAAATAATTGAGCTAGCTACAGCCTCTCTTAAACCTTCATTATCATTAGCACCAAATTTCTGAGAAATTAACACAGAAAAACCAGAACAAAGTCCAAGAACAAATCCTAGTATTAAAAATGACATAGAACCAGTTGAGCCAACCGCTGCAAGAGCTTTTACTCCAAGAAATCTTCCAACTATTATAGTATCAACCATACTATAAAATTGTTGAAAAATATTGCCAATTAATAAGGGTATAGAGAAAAATAAAATCAATTTTACCGGACTTCCTGTAGTCATATCTTTGGTCATAAGTACCTCCTTTTATATTCTTGAAATATATTCATCTAATCAGGATAACATTGTTTGTATTTGTGGGCAATAATAAAATAAATATTTATAATTTTTATACGATATGATATATATATTAAAGCTTTGTATAAATTGATACACATATATTAAAAAATAAAAATATAATAAAAGGTATTAAATTTGTTTAGAATAGTAATCAACTAAATTTTTATAAAAATTCAATGAAAATTTAAAGAAATGGATAAAAAATAGATATAAATAATATTTTAAATTAAGCATTTTAAAATTTAAAATTTCATAATCATTACTATTAATAGGTACATGAAAATGTATCTATTTTTAGGGGGTGATCATATTAATAAAAATACAAAAAAAACGATATTAGCTATGCTAAGTATATCCTTGATATCATCATATATTATAATAGAAAAAGGTGTATTTGCTTTGAATTTAGGAATATTTACTAAGTTAGAGAGAAAAGAAAATGAATTTAAAAATTTAGAAACAGAAATACAGGAAACTGTAGATAAACTTAATGTAGTAGGACTATCTATTTCTGTTATCGAAAATAATAAAATTTCTTATTCACAAGGATTTGGTTACGCCGATATAGATAAAAGCATAAAAACAGATACAAATACAATATATAGAATAGCATCGATATCAAAATCTATCACTGCATCAGCAATTATGAAGCTATATGAAGAAGGTAAATTTAAACTAGATGATGATATAAATGATTACCTAAATGGATTTGAAGTTAGAAATCCAAATTTCCCTGATGAGAAAATAACATTTAGAATGCTACTTACACATACATCAAGCATTATAGATGGTGATACATATAGCACTATTTATGACATACAAGATTTTGGAGATTATAAACCAGGAGATCAATTTGAATACTCAAATTATGGTTATAATTTATTAGCAACATTAATCGAGCAAATTTCGAACCAAGATTTTGAAGATTTTGTACAAGAAAATATATTCAAACCGTTAAATATGAAGGCCTCATTTAATCCTAATAAATTTGAGGATGTAGATAATATAGCTGTATTATACGGTATAGATGAAGATGGAAACTATTATGAAAGACTAAATGATAAAAAGAGAATAGAAGATAATATAGTTATATCATCTACTGTTAGAGATAAAGATGGTAAAATACCTTTAGGTAATGCATTTAAGTATTCTCCAATGGGAGGTCTTAGAACTTCTCCAAATGAATTAGCTAAATTTATGATAATGTTATCAAATAAAGGATTATATAATGGCACTAGAGTATTAAAGAAAGACACTGTTGAGTTAATGGAGCAAATTCATTGGTATGGAGATGCTCTTAATGGATTATATAAATGCAAAGGATTAGGTCTTCATATTACAGATGATTTAATTGAAGGTTCAAGGCTAATAGGTCATACAGGAGAAGCTTATGGCCTTTTAAGTAATATGTTTTATGATGAGAATCGTAAATTTGGATATATTATGATGTTAAATGGAAATAATTATAAATTTGGAGATGATGGATTTACCAAAGTAGAAAAGGAAATTGCAAAAATTATAGAGAAAAACTTTAGTCAAGATAAGGCTGATTCTTTTGAATAATAGTAAAAAGCTGTTATACTAGTAAAAAGTAGTATAACAGCTTTTTATTTGATAGTATAAAAATAATAAAAATCGCAAAAAGAATAATTGAGTTAAAGATATAGTATAAAATTAAATTATTATAAAATTATTAGTATTATAGAATAATATTATTAAAAACTAATAAAGTTACTTATAGAAATTATTATCTCTAAGCATTTGGGCATGTTTACGATTAACTAAAAACTGTTTTAGTTCAGTTAAGCATAAGAATAATATAGCTCTATTTTCAAATTCCACTCTATCTATAGGAAGAGGTTGATTTTTCATACTTAGCATTAGTCTATTTAATTCATCAAGAAGTAGATTCCCAGTTTCTATATCAAAATCAGAGTAACCTATTTTATGTATAAAGGCAGAAATAATATGAGCTTGTGGTGGAGTAGAACTTAATTGTGACACATAGCTATATAGATTTTCTAGTATATCTCTTTGATGTTTTATAATTTCCATATGATTTAAGAAAAATCTAGTATCGCTTAATAAGTTATTATTAATATTATTATAAGCTTCAGAAATACTACTATCAATAAGTGCATTTAATGTATTAAGGTCCTTATTATACATATCTTTATTATTAGGATTTACAATAAAATCTGCAATGTCTATAAGTACAGTGCTTACCTCTTTTTGTAGTTTCTTTTGGCCTTCATAGATTTTATTTATTAATTAAATACTAAAATTAATGTACTTCTGAGGGATAAAAAATAAATCAGGAGGTAGAAATATGCATAAGAAAAAATTGCAGTTATGACAATGGCAATAATAATTTCTAATTTTTCAGCTGCAACATTAGAAGTTTTAGCAGATGAGATATCAAATAATACTTCAATATTAGAAATAAATGATAATAAAGAAGTGACTAAGGCGGTTGTAAGTAAGTTTGATTTATACAATAGTGATAAATTAAATGATTACAACAACGTATTCAAAATTGACAATTCAAAAATAGAATCTATAACTAACAATGGTGGACAATATAGTAATTCATCAATTGATAAAGCTATAGATAATAATCTAAATACTCATATACTTCTGATGTAATGAGAAAAGATTCTAAAGCTGATTTTGTTAGCTTAGATGTAACTGGAGTAAAAGAACTTAAATTAGTATCAGATGAAGCAGGTAATGGAGGTCTTGGAGACTTTGCATCTTGGGCAGATACTAAGGTTTACTCTATAAACTCAAGACCAAAATTAACTATACCAGCTTCACAAATAATAAAGGTTGGTGAAACACTTAACTTAACAGAAGGTGTATATGCTATAGATGCAGAAGATGGAGATATAACCTCTAATGTAGTATTAAGTGGAGATGTAAACTTTAATAAAGTTGGAAGATATAACGTAACTTATACTATAACTGACAATGATGGTAATACAGTTGAAAAAGCTAGAACTATATCAGTAGTTAATATGGAAGACTATACTTATTTATCAGATATTAAATGGAAGAGTGCAAATTCTGGATGGAGAACTATTCAAAAGGATAAGTCTATAGAGGAAAATCCTATAAGACTTACAGATGAAAATGGAAATGAAGTAGAATACGAAAAAGGTATAGGAACACACTCAACATCAACAATAGTTTACGATTTAACTGATAAAGATTACTCATACTTTACATCTTATGTAGGTGTAGATAGAGAAATGAAAAACTCAACAGCAGCATCTTTAGAATTTAAAGTTTATGTTGATGGAGTTCTTAAATATGAAAGTGGATTAATGAGAGCAACTGATGCACAAAAATATATTGAACTTAATATAGACGGTGCAAAAGAATTAAAACTAGTAGTAACTGATGGTAGAGATGGTAATGCTGCAGACCATGCTTCCTTTGGTGATGCTAAGCTTTATACTATCAAGGATGAAGATGCTAATGATAATTATCTAGCATAAGCTTTATTTATGTTTAATAATATATAAATTGAAAAAATCGGAACTTAATAAATCTTATTAGGTTCCGATTTTTTATTAAATAACTTATTAAATATTTATATAATACATACTCTTATTTTTTAAATAGGTAAGTAGTTAAATCTTTTTCATTTAAATCTATACCTAAATAATAAATTACATTGTTTTCTAGTAAATAGTATACATATCTTGATGTATCAAATATTATTTTACCATTAGAAATAGTATATAAATTAGTTCTGAAAATTTGGCTATTTCCAAACTTTCTATAAAGTGTAAAAGTTCTTTTAAACTTTTTATCAATAATACTATTAGTATTTTTAAAAGCTTTAATAAAATGTACTTCGTTTACGACTTTATTGTCTAAATAAATACACTTTAAGTCAAAACTCTCATTTTTTCCATTTGATAAATTTTCCCACAGATTTAA
>NZ_CATXCO010000177.1:0-5045 GCF_958366745.1 uncultured Romboutsia sp. | reverse complement strand
AACACTGAATACTCAACAGTTAAGTTTGGTTTACTATCCGCAAATGATAAATTATTTATATTAAAAACGGGCAAGAAGGTTATAAGAAGTGTAAGTATAAATGAAAAAATTTTTTTCATAAAATAACCTCCAAAATAAAATATTATATTTTAGTATAACATACTTTGGTCAATAATCAAAACATAGAGAGGTGATGAAATGAAAAAATGGAAAATAATAATACTCGTGCTGATATTACTATTTAGTATATATAAAGTAATAGATAGCAAAAATTTAGATATAAAAGATAATGTTTATATTGTTAGTCAAAGTGATGTTCATGAAAAGAAATCTATATCTAATAATATATCTGATGAAAATGATAACCAAGAGAAAGAAAAGATAAAAATAGAAAATATAAATAAAAAAACTATAACTGTATTTATTAGTGGAGAAGTAAAAAATCCTGGAGTTGTTACTATAGATGCTGAAAAAAGGTTATCTGATGCAGTTAATGAATTAGGAGGAACCACAGAAAATGCAGATTTAAACAAAGTTAATTTAGCAATGAAGCTCAAAGACGAATCTCATTATATAATACCTAAAATAGGTGATAATTTAGAAAGTTATAATAGTGAAACATTTGAAAATGATATAGAGAATGATTTAAATAATAAAAATAATTTAATAAATATAAATACAGCAAGTATACAAGAGTTAGATACACTTCCAGGCATTGGAGAGGCTACTGCTAATAAAATTGTAAATTATAGAGAAGAAAAAGGAAAGTTTAACTCAATAGAGGAGATAAAAAATGTAAATGGTATAGGTGATAAAAAATATGAAGAACTAAAAACTCTAATAAGCATAGAGTAATAGATTATAATGATAAGAAATATTTCTAATAAAGTATAAAAAATATGTTATTATAAGTAATGTATAAATTAGGGAGAGGAGAGGTAATAGTGGAAAAATTAAAAAGACTAACAGAAATGACGACATCAGGTGGTTGAGCAGCCAAAATTGGGCCAGAGGTTCTGGCTTCAGTATTATCACAACTTCCTAAAAATGAAAATAATAATAATTTGCTAGTAGGTTTAGATACTGCAGATGATGCAGCAGTTTATAAACTAAATGATGAAACAGCATTAATTCAAACTTTAGACTTTTTTACTCCAATGATAGATGATCCTTATATATTTGGACAGATAGCAGCTGCTAATTCATTGTCAGATGTATATGCTATGGGAGGAAAGCCTATAGTTGCAATGAATATAGTATGTTTTCCATCATGTCATGATATGAATATATTAGCAGAAATTTTAAAAGGTGGATTTGATAAAGTTAAAGAAAGTGGCGCTCTTTTAGTAGGAGGTCATACTGTAGATGATAAAGAGCCTAAATACGGTCTTTCTATATCAGGAATCGTTCATCCTGAAAAAGTATTGTCAAATGCAACAGCTAGAGTTGGTGATAAATTAATTCTAACAAAGCCTATAGGTGTAGGTATATTAAACACAGCTATGAAAGAAAATCTTGTTTCGAAAGAAATTTCTGATAAGGTCATAGAAGTTATGGTGCATTTAAATAAATATGCAGCTAAGAGTTTTGACTATATAAAAGTAAATTCTGTAACAGATATAACGGGATTTGGTTTACTTGGTCATGCTTTAGAAATGGCTAAGGCGTCAAATGTAAGTATAGAAATAAATTCAAAAGATGTTCCTATATTAGATGGAGCTATTGATATGGCGAATATGGGAATTATTCCAGCTGGAATGTATAGAAATAAAGAATATATTTCAAAAGATGTAAATATCATAGATGTGGATACAGCAATAGAAGATATTTTATATGACCCGCAAACATCAGGAGGACTTTTAATATCAGTAAAAGAAGAATTAGCAGATAAATTAGTTGAAAATATGAAATCAAATGGATCTATAGAAGCAAAAATAATAGGAAGTGTAAAAAAGAAAGAAGAGAAATATATTACGGTTATATAATAACCGTATTTTTATATACTAAGATAATATATTTTATAAATAAAAAATAAGTTAAACTAAGTTTAATATATTAAATTTAGTTTAACTCATTAACTATATAGGTAAATTATAAAATATAGATGATAAATACAAACAAACATAGAAAGAGTGATTATATTGGATAAGAGAAAGTTATTTTCTAAATTACCTTCAGTAGATGAGGTTTTAGGAGATAGTAAAATAGTAAATATTATATCTGAATACCCGAGAGATTTAGTAATAGAAGGTATTAGAGAAGCTATAGATGTTAATAGAAAAAGTATAATAAACTTAAAAGAAAATATACATGATTTTGATATTTCTATTGATGACATAGTAAATGATACAATATGCAGAGTTCGGTTAAAATATGAATTATCGTTAAAAAAAGTTATAAATGCTACAGGTGTAGTTATACATACTAATTTAGGTAGGTCTTTACTTAGTGAAAGCATAAAAAATGAAGTACTAAATACAGCATTTAGATATTCTAATTTAGAGTATGATATAGATAAAGGAGAAAGAGGATCTAGATATTCTAACTTAACTGAAACTATAAAAAGAATTACAAATGCAGAAGATGTTTTAGTAGTTAATAACAACGCAGCAGCAGTTCTTCTTGTTTTAAGTACTTTAGCTAAAAGTAAGGAAGCGATAGTTTCAAGAGGAGAACTTGTTGAAGTTGGAGGTTCTTTTAGAATACCAAGTATAATGGAGCTTAGTGGAGCTAAGCTAGTAGACGTAGGAGCTACAAATAAAACTCATTTAAATGACTATGAGGAGGCTATAAATGAAGAAACAGGTGTTTTAATGAAAGTTCACACTAGCAACTATAAAATATTAGGATTTACAGAAAGTGTAGAGATAAGAGAATTAAAAAAGCTAGGTGAAAAATATAATTTACCTGTTATAGAAGATTTAGGTAGTGGTGTATTTATAGATTTGTCTAAATATGGATTGTCTTATGAACCAACAGTATTAGACTCTTTAAAAAATGGAGCAGATATAGTTACATTTAGTGGGGACAAAATGCTTGGAGGACCTCAAGCTGGTATAATTGTTGGTAAAAAAGAGTACATAGATAAAATGAAAAAAAATCAGCTTACAAGAGCTTTAAGAGTTGATAAACTTACTATTTGTGCACTTGAAGCTACTCTTAGAATGTATTTAGATGAAGAAAAAGCAATAAAGGAAATACCTACCCTTAGAATGTTAACTTATAAGATATCAGAACTAGAGGAAAAAGCTAAGTGTTTATATGATAAAATAATTGACAAAAATATAGATGCTAATATTTTTATAGAAGATGGACTATCTCAAGTAGGTGGAGGCTCTATGCCATTAGAAACAATAAAAACAAAAGTAGTAGCTATAACCCCTAAAAATATGAGTGTGTCATCTTTAGAAAAGAAATTGAGATTAAGTAATTCACATATAATAGCTAGAATATATGACAATAAATATATATTAGATGTAAGAACTATCTTTGAAGAAGAATTTGAAATTATAGCTAATGAGCTAAAAAAGGTTTTAAATTAATACTTTAACTAGGGGGCAGCATATGAAAAATGTAATAATAGGAACAGCAGGTCATATAGACCATGGAAAGACAACGTTAATAAAAGCGCTTACAGGAAGAGAAACAGATACCCTAGAAGAAGAAAAAAGAAGGGGTATATCTATAAATCTTGGATTTACATATTTTGATTTACCAAGCAATAAAAGGGCAGGTATAGTTGATGTACCAGGTCATGAAAAGTTTATAAAAAATATGTTAGCAGGAGCAGCTGGAATAGATATTGTACTATTTGTAGTAGCTGGTGATGAAGGTGTTATGCCACAGACTATTGAGCATTTAGATATATTATCTTTTTTAAATGTGAAAAAAGGAATTATAGTACTTACAAAATGTGATGTGGTTGACAATGAGTTTATAGAACTTGTTAAGGATGATATTAGAGAAAAAACTAAAGGCACTTTTTTAGATAATGCAGAAATTGTAGAAGTAGACTCAATATCAAGAAATGGAATAGATAATCTTGTTAAAAAAATAGATGATATGAGTAATGATATAGATGATAAAAATGAAAACTCACCAGCTAGACTTAATATAGATAGAGTATTTTCTGTAAAAGGATTTGGTACAGTTGTTACAGGAACATTACTAGAAGGAAAAATAAGCATAGATGATGACTTAGTTATTTATCCTAATAACTTAAAGACAAAGATAAGAAGTATACAAGTTCATGGACAAAGTGTTGAAACTGCATATGCAGGTCAAAGAACAGCTATAAATATAGCTAATATAAAAGTTGAAGAATTAAAAAGAGGAGATGTTTTAGCGGCACCAAACTCTTTAGAAGAATCTATGATGTTAGATGTTAAATTATCTTTAGTTAAACACACTAATAAAAATTTAAAACATTGGGATAGATTAAGGCTTTATCATGGAGCTAGAGAAATATTGTGTAGGGTGGTTCCGCTAGATAAAGAGATTACTAAATCTGGAGAAAGCTGTTATGCACAACTTAGATTAGAAGAGAGTATAGTAGCTAAAAAATTAGATAATTTCGTACTTAGAAATTACTCACCACTTGAAACTATAGGTGGGGGAATTATTATAGATACGAAGCCTAAGAAACATAAAAAGTTTGATGAAAATGTTATAAGTTCTCTTAAAATAAAAGAAAAAGGAGCACTTGAAGATATATTAGAACAGTATCTTAAAAATAATTTGAAATCATATAAAACATTAAAAGATATAATGAGTTATACTGGAGAAAATGAAGAGCTTGTTATAAATGCTATAGATAAGTCAATAAAAGAAAATAAAGTTGTAAATATAAATAATATATATGTACATACAAATCAATATGAAAATTTAAAAAAATTAATAGTAGAGCTTTTAACTACATATCATAAAAAGTATAGACTTAGAAGTGGTGTATTAAAGGAAGAAGTAAGATCTAAGGTTGAAAGTAAATTTAAAACAAAAGAAATGGATATACTACTTGAGAAATTACAAAATGAAAAAGTTATAAA
>NZ_CATXCO010000176.1:0-5048 GCF_958366745.1 uncultured Romboutsia sp. | reverse complement strand
AATAGCTGAAAACTAATATTTAAAAACCAATTAAAAAATGAAAAAGTTATAAAGATAAATGAAAATTTAGTATCAATTTATGATTTTGAAGTAGTATTAAATGATAAGCAAAAAGAAATAAAGGATAACATACAAAAAAAATTAAAATTGCCTGAAGTATTAACTATACTAAATATAAAGGATATATGTGAAAATAAATATTATGAAGAAGTCTTAGAGTATATGATAGGAAAAGATATAGAAAAATTAGATGATACATATATAATGGATAAAGAAATTTATGAAGAAATAAAGATAAATTTAATAAAGTACTTAGAAGAATTTGGAGAGATAACACTAGGTCAATATAGAGATATGTTAAATTCAAGTAGAAAGAATTGTATGATTATATTAGAAAATTTTGATAGAAATAAAATAACAAAAAGAGATGATAATAAAAGAACTTTATATAATAAATAAAAGGAAGGTGATATTATGGTCAAGCTAGGTAATGATTGGGATGAGATTTTATCTGATGAATTTGAAAAGCCATACTACTTAGAATTAAGAGAATTTCTAAAAGAAGAGTATAGGACTAAAACCATATATCCAAATATGAATAATATATTTGAAGCCTTAAAGCGTACGTCTTATAAAGATACAAAAGTATTAATATTAGGACAAGATCCATACCATGGAGAAAATCAAGCTCATGGATTGGCATTTTCGGTACAACCAAATGTAGCGATACCGCCATCGTTACTAAATATATATAAAGAGCTACAAAGTGATATTGGTTGTTTTATACCTAATAATGGATATTTGATACCTTGGTCTGATCAAGGTGTATTGCTTCTTAATACTGCATTAACAGTAAGAGCTCATGAAGCTAATTCTCATAAAGGAATAGGATGGGAAACTTTTACTGACAGAATTATAGAATTGTTAAGTGAAAGAACAGACCCTGTGATATTTGTTTTATGGGGAGCAAATGCAAGGAAGAAAACAGCACTTATAGATACTAGTAAACACTATATTTTAGAAGCTCCTCATCCAAGTCCATTATCGGCAAGAAGAGGGTTTTTTGGATGTAAGCATTTCTCTAAAATAAATGAAATATTAATTGAATTAGGTAAAAAGCCTATTGATTGGCAAATTAAGAATATATAAATAAAACAAATACAAAAAGCATAGCTTAAGCTATGCTTTTTTGTATTTATTTTATAATAAAATTAATAAATTTATACTCTATGAAAAATCAATGAAAAGCAGTTAAACACTAGATAAGCATAATACTTAAAAATTGTCAAGTTGACAAGAGGTATCAAAAAAGTTACAATTTGAACATAATATAAAATACAACGAATTAATATATATAAATTAAAGAAGGAGAGAATTATGATTATAAAAAATAATAAGATACTAAAAGTCTCGGCCATAGCCACCATATTGTCTATAGGATTATTATCAGCAGGTTATACATTAGCAAATAAAAATATAACATTAGTAGTTAAGGGAAAGGAAACGGAAATATCAACTTTAAAATCAAATGTTGAAGATGTACTAGCTGAACAAAATGTTAAATACGATAAAAATGATATAATAAGTTTACCTTTAGATCAAAAGATTTCAGATGGTGACAAAATAGAGGTTATAAAAGTTACAGAGAAGACTATAAAGGAAAATAAAGAAGTTCCTTTTGAAGTCAATATTGTAGAAGATAAAGATCTACTAAAGGGTGATACTAAAGTTGAAGTAGAAGGTCAGCCAGGAAACAATGAACTATTATATAAGATTACTTATCATAATGGTAAACAAGTAGAAAAGAAATTTATAGAAGAAGTTGTTGTAACAAAACCTGTAGATAAGGTTATAAAAAAAGGAACTAAAGTAGAACTTCAAGTTGCTTCATCGAGAGGTGAGAGTACAAGAACTAAATATACTTCTCATAGTAATAACTCATCAAAGGGTAATTCATCAAGTTCTAATTCAAATAGAAAGCATATTTCTGTTGTTGCAACAGCATATACTGGTCACTCTACAACATCAACAGGAACAACGCCTAAGTGGGGAACTATAGCAGTAGATCCTAGTGTTATACCTTATGGAACAAAGGTTTATATACCTCAATTTGGTAAAACATTTATAGCAGAAGATTGTGGTAGTGCAATAAAAGGTAATAAAATAGATATATATATGAATGATGAAGGAGCGGTTAAAAATTGGGGAAGAAAAACAATAGATATTTATATAGTTGGATAGAGTAAAGGACTTTCTCTAAAATGAGATTAGTCCTTTTAATTTTATAAAATAGTTGAAATTAGAAAATATATATGATATTATATAAAAACATAAGATTACATATGGGAGTGGATGGGTGCTGGTGTGTCCTCTAGTCTTCAAAACTAGTATGAGGAGTTAATAGCTTCTTGGGTGGGTTCGATTCCCACGCATTCCCGCCAGTTATAAGAACTCAATTGAGTTCTTTTTTTACATATAAGAATGTAATATAAAAAATAAAGTGTTAAATAATTTTAAATTTTTTATATAAAAATATAAAATAGACTTAAATAGGAAAATATAAGTTAAGATAAATATGATTTTAGGAGCGATGATAATGGAAAAAAACTTCACGACAAGAACTGGCTTAATAATAGGTGATGAAGGTATAAATAAACTTAAAAATTCTAATGTAATAGTATTTGGAGTTGGAGGAGTAGGTAGTTTTGCAGCAGAAGCTATAGCAAGAGCTGGAGTAGGTAACCTAACAATAGTTGACTTTGATGATGTGGATATAACTAATATCAATAGACAATTACCAGCATTACACTCAACAGTTGGAAAGTATAAAGTTGAGGTTATGAAAGATAGAATATTAGATATTAATCCAGATATAAATATAAAAGCTATAAGAGAAGTATATAATAAAGATACAAGTGAAAGTATCCTATGTGAAAACTACGACTATGTAGTAGATGCTATAGATATGGTAACATCTAAGATACACTTAATAGAGACTTGTAAAAATAAAGGTTTAGAGATAATAAGTTCTATGGGTATGGGGAATAAATTAGATCCTACTAAAATAGAAGTTACAGATATACATAAAACTACAATATGTCCGTTAGCAAGAGTTATGAGAAAAGAATTAAAGGATAGAAAAATAAAAAAATTAAAAGTTGTTTACTCTACAGAACAACCTAAAGAGTTAAAAAAGAAAATACTAAATGGTAAAAAAGTAACACCTGGTAGTGTATCTTTTGTTCCTTCTGTTGGAGGGCTTATAATAGCATCAGTTGTTATAAATGATTTATTAAATAAGAAGTAGAATTATTCTACTTCTTATTTAATTTGTAGTCTTTAGTTGTAAAAATAGTATCACCATCGCTGTAAAATACAACATGACCTAAAATATCTGTTCTATAAGTTAAGACATTGTTTTTTTCTAGAGTATCTAAAGTACTTCTATGTGGGTGGCCATATTGATTTTTATATCCACAGGATATGACTGCTACATCTGGACTTACTTCTTCTATAAATTCAGAAGTAGTAGAAGAACTACTTCCATGATGCCCTACCTTAAGAAAATCTATATCATTAAGCTCATAAGAATTTATAATACTCATTTCATTACTAGCTTCAGCATCTCCAGTGAATAAAAAGGATTTATTTTTATAATCTATTCTAAATACTATAGAATTAAGGTTATTTTCTTCTTGGATATAAGAAGGCGCAAGTACTGTTAAATTTATATTATCTTCTATATTAATAAAATCTCCTTCGTTTAGATATTGTAAATTTAAGTTTTTATTTAAGCAAGAGCTAATTAAATTTTGATAGGATACGGTATCTGATTCATAGTTAGGAGCATATATATTTGATACATTAAATTTATCTATTATATTATCTAGCCCACCAATGTGATCAGAGTCAAAGTGTGTAGCTATTATATAATCTATTCTTTTTACATTTTGCTTTTTTAAATAGCTAGATACTATATTATGGCTATTATCATCACCACCATCAATTAATATATTTTTGGAGTTAGGGGTTTGTATTAAGATGCTGTCTCCTTGTCCTACATCTATCGTATGTATAGACAAATAGTTATTTTTGCCAGATGGAATTAAAAGTGATATTATAATAATTATTAGAATATAAGTTAAAAATAACTTTTTCAATAAATTACCTCCGTTCATTATATGTTTATAAATAAATAATATGGGTAACATAAATTAGTAATGTAAACTATCTTATATTCTAAGCAATAAGATGTAAGATAATTCAATAGATAACAATAATATTGAAACTTTTAAGATTATAGTATCGTTTTTATATATTAAATTATTAAGAAATAAATTTAAGAAAGGGTTTAAGAGTATATATGAAATTTAAAGAAATAACCATAGATTCAATAAAAGAGTTACAACCATATTTTGATTTAGTAGATTACGAAGCTTGTGAATACTGTTTTACTACATTATATATGTGGCAACATGTATATAAAACAGGATATGTTATATGTGATGATTTCGCAGTTATAATGGCAGAATATGAGGGGAATAGTTTTTCTATATTACCTTTAGCTAAAAAAGAAAAGTTACCACAAGCTATGGACTTTATTATAAGATACTTCAAAGATAGTAACAAAAAAATATGTTTTAGAGGGATAACAAAAGAAGTAGTAGATATTTTACAAGAGAATTATCCAGGTAAATTTGAATACATAGAGGAAAGAGATTTATTTGATTATGTATATGATGGTGAAAGTTTAAGAGTCTTAGGTGGAAGAAAAAATCAGAAGAAGAGAAATCATATAAATGCATTTTTAAAAGACTATGAAGGCAGATATAAGTATAGAATTCTTGATGAGGAAGACTTTGAAGATTGCTTAAATTTACTAAAAGAGTGGACTGTAAATAAAGAAGAAAATAATGAATTTGATGAAGGTATGGATGATGAATCTGTAGGAATCAAGAAAATATTTAATAATTATGATTACTTAAAAGATAGATTAAAGATAGCGGGTATATATGTAGATGGTAAATTAGAAGCCTTTACTATGGGTG